>JABCZE010000022.1 GCA_013289785.1 Vulcanimicrobiota bacterium
CGTGTGGGATGTTTTCAACGTCGGCAGCGGATCGCCGATTTCCATCGCGGAGATGGCGAGCACGCTGGCCCGGATGCTCGGCAAGAGCCTCGCTCCGGAGTATCTCGGTAAATACCGCGTGGGCGACGTTCGTCATTGCTTCGCGGACATTTCAAAGATTGAGAGAACCTTCGGCGTGCGGCCGCAGCGGTCGTTCGACGAGGGCATGCAAGAGCTCATTACGTGGGTTTCGCAAGCGAAGGCGCCGGTGGATCGCAGCCGGGCGAGCCTCGCCGAACTAGAAAAACAGCGACTTCTCGTTTAGTGAAGGGAGCAATCAAGATGTCACGGGCAATTTCGGCTGCGGCTATCGGGCTCTTTTTGCTGACGGAACCGATCGCCGTTCGTGCGGACAACGTTGAGGTGTTTGCCGGGGCGCAAGCCGATTTTGCAAACTACGTCTATGCGGGAGCGACCGTGGCGTTGCCCGGCCAAAGCATCGGCAACGGATTCGCCTTTCGGGGTTACTTCGATACCGGCGGCTACGACTACATGCGCCACGACCTCGGCTTGGTTCGGGCGAACTTTACGGGAGGAGAGCTGGACGCGGTTTACGGGGTTACGCTCAAGCACGTTTGGAACGACGTCGGCGTCGGCGTCAATGCGACCTATACCGGACTTTCGCCGTACGATCCCAAGAACTATTTGGGAGGTCATCAAACGGAACTTCGCGTGAGTCTGGACGGCGGAACGTCGGGTGGGCCCTGGCGCGCGGATTGGCTAGGCTACTACGGAACCAGACTCTATGACTACGATTGGTCGCTCGACGTCACGCACGCCGTTTCGTCGAACTGGCGACTCGGCGCCGTGTACGCCTTCGAAGGAAATCCCAGCTACCATCTCAATCAGGTCGGCCCGTATGCCGGCTTGAGTTTTGGGACGCACTCGGAGTTGCAGCTCTCGGCCGGCGAAGCCTGGCAATCGGGATTTAACCCGCGGGCCTACGGCACCGCGACCTTTTTCCGGCGTTTTTGAGGCCTCGGTTTGACGTACCAAAGTGCGTCTCGAATGGCAAAGTACATCGGCTTGGCTCGCATCGAAGAGTCCAGCGGTAAGCCGCGATTAAATCCTGGCCCGGCGCCGTCGGTCCAGGCGCCCGCAAACCGGGCGTAGTCGTCCTTGGTAATCTCGAGCCAGGAGTGCAGGTCGCTCAGGCCCCACGTGGTTACTCCGGTGACGGCCCGCTCGCTGAGCACGACATCGAGATAGCGTCGCACTTCGTCGGCAACTTGGCGATCGCGTTCCTCCGCGGTTGCGACGTAGTCGGCCTCCTTGACGTCTAACTCGGTCACGGTGATCGAAAGACCCATGGCCGCAACCTCTTGTAAGAACCGCGCCACGGCGGATTGCGAGATATGGCCTTTTCGCAGGTCGAGGTGTGCTTGAACGCCGAGTCCGTCGAGCGGGGCACCGGCACGTTTCAACCGCTCGAGCAGCTTGAGTAAAAAGTAGCGGCGATCCCGTTCGTCGGGGAGGTCGTACTCGAGCCCGTATTCGTTGATGACCAGTTGCGCTTTGGGCGCAAACCTGCGGGCTTGGGCCAGCGCGCGGGCGATATAATCCGGCCCGAATACCTCGAGAAAGATGTTCTCGCGCAGCCCATCGACGCGCTGACCCGGATCGATCGGCTCGTTGACGACTTCCCACATCCCGATGACGTCCCCGTATCTGGGAATCACCGAGCCGAAATACCTGGCGATGAGATTCCAATCTTGATTTTCGCGAAGCATCTCGACGGCCCACTCGGGCACGCTGAGATGCCAAAGCAGTGTGTGGCCGCGAAGATTTTTCCCGTTCGCGATCGCGAAAGCGGTCAAGTCGTCGATCTTGCCAAACGAGAGCTGACCGTATGCCGGTTCGATCTCGTTCCAGTTCATTTCGAACTCCGGCACGAGCTGCGCGCATTCGCGAATCACCGCTTCTCGCAGATTCGGCTCGGTCTTAAGGTCGTTAACCCTGACGGCCGATCCAAAGAAACGCCCCCAGCGTACCGCCGCCGCCTCGAGACCTTCGTCGCCCGCAGAGGCCGGATCGACGCGAAGAGCGCAAGCCGCCCCGGCGCAAAGCATGGCGGCAATCGCGTTTCGCCGGCTGATGCCGGCCTCGTTTCGCCTTCGCATCTTACCGGATCTGTAGCTGCGCGTTGCTCGTCGCTTCGACGCCGGCGGTGTTCCGCGCGATGATCTGCATGACGAGATTATGGTTCATGAAGAACGGGAGCTGCGGAACGGCGTAACCGCCTTGGAAGCGCCCGACGTCGGTCTTGGGCAAGTTGAAGCCGTAGCCGCCGATGCGAACTTCGACGCTGGCGACGTTGGATGACGCGAGCACGGTGACGGAAAGCGTATCGCCCGCTTTGGGCGTCGTCGAGCTCAAACCAACCCAAAGAATCTGCGGCGCGGCCTCGGACGGCAGCATCAAAATCGTCGGCGTCGGCGCGGGCGACGGCGCTTGCGAAGGCGTTGCCGAAACGCTCGGAATCGGTGAAGGAACCTGCGCATCGGCGACGGCGATCGACGAGCAAATGGCGAGTAATCCGAGCGCCGCAGCCGCACGGGAAGAGCCGCTCACGAATGCGCCCGTTCGAGAACAACGAGGTCGTCGCAGTGGTACCTTACGTCGATTTTCTGACAGTGCTCCGAATAGTGCGTCCGGTCGTAAACGAACCATCGCTGTTCGTTAAAGCCGATGGAAACGTCAGGATCGAGACCTAAGTGCGCAAAGATTTCATCTTCGGACCCGACGTCTACCTGCCGAGGCAGCCGTTCTAGACTTGCTTGCAGCAGCGCATCGTGCGCGTCGACGTCATCGCGGAAGATGGCGTACCACCGGTAACGATGATGCACGGCGCGCTCGCCAACAACGAGAAGGGCTCAGAAGACCGAAGCGGGTTCAGCGTGCCTGTGGCGGCTTGTGGGATTGAGGCGGCTCCGGAGGCGGCAGCCCCGGCGGAAGGTTCGGGAACGGTGCGGGGTTGTAGGGCGTCGGCATGATTTGCGGCTGCTGCTGATTGATGCTTCCCGGCACTTGATCTTGCCAGGCGGAAACGGTGTCGCTCACCGTTCGCACGTCGGCATCGGGAACGACGAACTTGCGCGGCGGGCGCGAGAGACCATTTTGGGCGATCTCCTCCGACTGGAGTGATCCGCGGTCGTAGAGATAGTTGAAGATCGTGCCCGACGGATACCGACGCGTGATCGAATAGTGCAGCGCATCGACGCGGTCCATTGGGATCGCCTGGGCGTTCCATCCACTTTGATCGGTCGAGATATAGACGCTCGCCGTCAGCGGCGTCGTCGGCGGGACCTGCACGATGAACGTCACGAGCACCGGTTTGCCCGAGTAGCTCACGGTCGTCGGGGCTCCGCCCCCGGGCACCGGCGTTGCGAGATTCGCATACGCAAGCAAATCGGGATTCGGCGCCGGTGACGACGCTGCAACCGCGAAGTGCGTCACGTCGTCGAAGTTGCCCTCCGGCGGCAACGCCGCGCGCGAAAGATCGAGTTCGGTCACACTGCCGTTGGCGTCGAAGGTGGCGCGCGCCCAGAGGCGCGGCGCCGGAGCGAGCTTCGTCGAGCCGCCGGTCTTCGCGTCGTGGATCACGATGCCCGGCGCGATCCGGAAACCGTCGCCGGTCGTGAAGAAGACGAAGCCGTCCTGATAGGCGAGCAGTTGCCCGGTGACGACGATCGAAGGACCGGCCGCAACGAGCGTCACCGCGAACGCCAACCCTATTGTCATCCTGAGCGCAGTCGAAGGGGTCGTCGAAGGTTTACGCATCATATCGGAAGCAACTGGATCACGAAGTTTTGCTGCCAGTATTGCGCCCGGTAGGGATTGCCGTACCAGTAGAGCGTGCGCGAGATATCGGCAAGCGTGTGCGGAAGGATCTTGAAGCGGATGTCGGCGGTTGCGTCATACGGCGGTTGCCCGAGCCACCACGAATAGAGCGGCTGACCCAGAATATTATTCTGGGGAAAGGCGAAGAGTCCCGGCACCGGGATCGGATAATCCTGGTGATGCCGGACGAGCACCGAGAGGTTGAAGTCCGGCGTCGGCGTGTCGTTGAGTCCGAAGCTCGCCGTGCGCAACGTCGCAACGCCGCGAAACGACGTGAAACTATCCGGACAGAAGGTGGTCGGCTGTCCGTGCGGTTGAGTGCACTGCTCGTAGCCGCCGTTGATGTAATGGTCGCCGATGTTTTGAATCTCGTAACCGGCGTAGGTGTGAAGCGCCCGGTTGAACTGCCGGCTGACCGTCAGCGTCACGTTCGTGTTGTCGATGTAGTGCGGCAGTGAGTTCCACTGGCGCTGCTTGTTGAGTGAGGCGTTGAAGTAATACTGCTGATACGGGCTATCGGGCTGGTTGAGTTTGAGCGACGGCGTAAAGAGATTGAAACCGAGAACCGTGTTATAGATCGTCGTGTAGGTGGGACAGTAATACTTGTAAATCTTCGACGGCTGAACCGTGCAGAGCGCGCCGTAGGACTGCAGGCCGGGCACGGGGATCGGCGCGAACGCGTTGTTTCCGGGCCAGTAGCCCGGAAAGCCGTTCAGATACTGCGAGCCGCCGACCGAGTCGTGTGCAAAACCGTAGCTTTCGTAGATGCTTTCAAAGAGGGGCAGATTGGCAATTTTGTTTTGGAAGCTGTTGGCCGTTAGCTGCAGAAACGCCGGGTGCGAGAGGTTGCCGCCCAGCGGTTTGGGGACCTCGAGCGAGCCCGGCCCGAGCAGGTTGTAGTTGACCAGCTGCGACGTGGCCGTAACGTAGGAATGGGGAAAGGCGTAGGTGGCATTGAGCCAGGTCGTCTGTTGCGCCGCGCGCGGCAGCTGGAGATAGTTCTGCTGCGCGTAGTATTGCGTGAAACTTTGAATTTGGAAGCGGCTGCCGAGCTTCTCGTACAGCATCGCATTCCACCATTTCTCCGCGCGCGTCGCGGGATTCACCGACAAGATGGCGTACTCGTGATCGCCAACGAAATGCTGTTCCACCGAGCCATAGAGCTTATACGTCGGATCGTACCGCAAGTGGAGCGCGGTCAACGCATTCGGGCTACCGGCTACTTGCCAAGTGATGTCCGCCGTCGCACCGGAGAGCGAGTTTTGCGCCAAGTATTGGTTCGAGGAGAAGCTGATCACGTTGCTTCCCAGCGGGATGCCGACACCCGCGACGTAGGCCACGGCCCCGATAAAGCGCACGTACGTCTTGGTGCCGACGACGGCGCCCGTGCCCGTCATGTCCGGCTGCGTCGTGATCGGGGGGAAAAAGAACGCGTCGCCGGGCATCACGCGTCCCATCGCGGGGTGCGCGAGGTCCCCGTTGAGAAAGGTCCACCGGTCGGGCTCTCTCGTAACCGGAACGAAGTAAATGCGCTTGAAATCGAGGAAATCGGAGATGGCTGCGCCGCTGACCGTACCGCTGCGATCGTGGAGCGTCACGTGCCCGGCTACGAGGAACCGGTTGGCCTTGAGGTCCATCGAGAAGGCGTCGCCGGTTACGGTGAAGCCGTCGCTGGTTCGCAGGCGCACGTTGCCGTCGGCTTCGAGCAAGAAACGGTCGTAGTAGAAATTAATCGACTTTGCGTTCAGATAGAGCAGCGTCACCGGCGTGCTCTGCGCGCGCGCCGCAGCGCTTGCGAGAATAAGCAGCAGCATCGAGATCGCCGCCGATAATGCGATTCGTAGCACAGCGGCAAGCGATTCGACGGCCGCAACGCGTGTCTTTCAAGGCCTGTAGAGACTAAAAGGTCGAAGGACGGATTAAAGTCTGATGAAGCGTGTGATCGCGATCGTAATCGATTCGGGCGGCATCGGCGCAACCGATGATGCCGCCACGTACGGCGATGCGCCTGGGGCCAACACGATCGGCAACACTGCGCGAGCCGTCGGTTCGCTGCATTTACCGCACCTGCAGCGCTTAGGGCTCGGGCTTTTGACGCCGATTTCGAGCGTCGCCGCCGTATCGGACCCGCGGGCGCGCGTCGCGCGCCTGCGCGAGCGAAGCCGCGGCAAAGATACGATCACCGGCCACTGGGAGATGATGGGAATTACGACCGCCGTGCCTTTTCCCACGTATCCGAACGGCTTCCCAGATGACGTGGTCGAGGCGTTCGCGCGAATAGCCGGCAAGCTGCCGCTCGGAAACATCCCGGCCTCGGGGACCGAGATCATCGAGAAACTGGGCGAAGCCCACATGGCCTCGGGCCGCCCCATCCTCTATACCTCGGCCGATTCGGTCTTCCAAATCGCCGCGCACGAGGAGGTAGTGCCGCTGGGGCGGCTCTACGAATGGAGCGAAAAGGCGCGTGAGATGCTGCGGCCCCCCCATGGCGTCAACCGGGTCATCGCCCGGCCTTTTGCTGGGAAACCGGGGGCTTTCAGGCGGACGCCGAATCGGCGAGACTATGCGGTCGAGCCGCCCCCTAATTTGCTTGACGAACTCAGCACGGGGTATATCGAGGTGCACGCCGTCGGTAAGATATGCGATATCTACTGCGGTCGGTCAATTACGTCAACGGTCCGCGCTGCCGATAACCGCGACGCGATGGAGAAGACGATCGAGTTGCTGAACCAGGTCGATCACGGCTTCATATTCACGAATCTGAACGACTTTGATTCGAAGTTTGGCCATCGCCGCGACGCGCGCGGCTACGCTGGGGCCCTCGAAGCGTTCGATGCACGGCTGCCTGCGCTCGAGGCGCTTCTTAAGCCGGGCGACGAGCTGGTCGTTACCGCCGACCACGGCTGCGATCCGACCGCTCCCGGAACGGATCATACGCGCGAGTTCGTGCCCTTCATTCACTTGAGCTCCTCGCCCGGAGCGATGCTGGGTGAAATCGAAGGACTCGACATCGTCGGTCGTACCGTCGAGAAGGCGCTCTTAAGTTGAACGCGATGCAGATGACCGTCAGCGCTGCGGGCGAGCGCGAGGTTCCGGAGTCGTGGCCGGCGCTGAAGCGATGGATTGACGTCGTCGCCGGCAGCCTGCTGCTCGTCATTAGCGCGCCGGTGGTAATTCTTTCGGCACTTGCGATCGCGTGCGTGACGGGCGGAACTCCGTTTTTCGCGCAGGAACGCGTCGGCATGCACGGTCGCCGGTTCAAGATGTTCAAGCTTCGCACGATGGTCAACGGCGCGCACGCGCTGCGCCACAGCGTCATGCACCTCAACGAAGTCGACGGCCCCGTCTTTAAGATCCGAAACGATCCGCGGCTTCATCCGCTGGGGCGTTTTCTCCGGCGTACCAGCATCGACGAGCTGCCGAACTTCGTCAACGTCGTGCTCGGCGATATGTCGCTGGTCGGTCCCCGCCCCGCTTTACCCAGCGAAGTAGCGCACTATGACGCGCTGGCATTGCGCCGGCTGAGCGTTCCCCAGGGCATCACGTGCCTGTGGCAGATCAACGGCCGCAGCGACGTCTCGTTCGAGCATTGGATGGAACTGGATAACCAGTACGTGGATTCGTGGACGCCGATTGGGGATCTGCTCGTCATTGCCAAGACCGTTCCGGCGGTCCTACGGAGGAACGGGGCGCATTAAGCCGTACCTCCGGGCCGTTCCGCGGCGCTCGCCCCTCGACTCCGCTCGGGGTAAACTGCGCCCTCGCGTCTCCATCGCCGCCTCCACGTTCTTTATCATGGGGGCCACGTTTGCATCGACGTTGCTCGGTTTCGCGCGCGAGGTCGTGAGCGCGCGCTACTACGGGACGCGCTGGGAGATGGATACTTTTCTCGCGGCCGCGACGATCCCGACGATCCTTTTCGGCGTCTTCAACGGCGCGCTCGTGAGCGCGCTGGTTCCGACGTTCTCGGAGTACCTCGCGCATCGTAAGGAAGACGAAGCTTGGCGCTTGGCCAGCACGACGGTCAACATCCTGGCGATCGTGGTCACGAGCTGCGCGATCGTCGGTTTCTTCACGGCGCGCTGGTACGTGCCGGTCATCGCCCATGGGTTTCCGGCGCCGCAAATGGGCGTTGCAATAAAGATGACGCGCTGGCTGATGCCCAGCATCGTCGCAGTCAGTCTGAGCGGCGTCCTCTCGGCGATGCTCAACGCCTATCATCGCTTCCGATCGGCGGCGCTGGTCGGCGTAGCCGTCAACATCGTAACGATCGCCTGCGTCGTTCTGCTCAACCACGGCATGGGCATCTACGCCCTCGTAGTCGGAACCGCGCTGGGCTTAACGGCGCAGATGCTCGTTCAGCTTCCAGCCTTTCTCTCGATCGGCAAGTACCGCCCGATCATCGATCTGCACCATCCCGGGCTGAAGAAAATCTGGGTCTTGCTCGGGCCGATCAACGTCGGCTCGGCCGCGGGCCAACTGGCCCTCTTTTTCGACCGCTTCTTTGCGTCGACGCTGGCGCCGGGATACATCGCGGGCATGAACTACGCGACGAAGCTCGTGAACTTCCCGCAGCAGATTTTTGCGGCCGCGATCGCGACGGTGATCTTTCCGTTGCTCGCCGCGCAGTTTGCACGCGAGAACCGCCGCGGCGTCGCGCGCAGCGTCGTTACCGGTTTGCGGTTGGTGAACTTCATCACCATTCCATCTGCCTGCGCGCTCGCCGTCCTCGCGCATCCGTTGGTGCAGGCGCTCTTCGAACGGGGAACCTTTCAAGCCGGCGCGACCGACCTGACCGCCGGACTGCTGCCGTATGCGGCATTTGGCTTGGTTGCGCTGGGTGCCAACGTGGTATTGACCCGCTGCTGCTTTGCTTGCCGCGAAACCCTCTGGCCGGTCACCATCTCGGTGCTTACCGTCGTCCTCAACGTGCTGCTTTCGTTGGTGTGGCTGCCGGGCTTAGGCGCGCGCGGGCTGCTGCTCGCAAACTCGACGAGCCAGACCGTGCAGGCCGTTCTCTTGCTGATGCTGACCGCGCGGCTGGTCTCGGGAATCGACTGGGGAGCCCTGGTTCTCTCGATCTGGAAAATCGTCGTCTGCTCGCTTGCAATGCTGGCTGCGCTGCACTGGATCGGCGCGTTGGGCGTGACGCCCGAGGCCACGCTGGCCTCGCGCGCCTGGTTCCTTTTCGGGCAGATCGCAATCGGAGGGACCGTTTTTATCGCATTCGCCCGCATGCTTGACGTCGAAGAGCTCGACCTCGCGTGGCACACGATCGTCGCGAAGTTCGAGCGCAACCTCGTGAGCCCACCGGAGAACCGCGAAGCCCCGATCGCATAATTATTAACTATGATCAACTTTCTTTCGGAAGGCTCGCCTTTTTGCGAACGCCAAGGTCCCCAACCCATGCTCTCGATCCTGATGCCCGCATATAACGAGGCTCATTCTATCGCCGAGAACGTGTGCGAAACCGTCGAAACGATGCGCGCGCTCGGGATCGATTTTGAGATCGTCGTCGTCGACGACGGAAGCCTGGACGGAACGCATACTGCGGCGATCAACGCATTGCGCGTTTGGCCCGAATGCGTGCGCGTCGTACGCTGCCGCCGCAACGAAGGTAAGGGCAACGCGCTGATTTGCGGCACGTCCTATTCCAAGGGCGATTACGTCGCATTTCTCGATGCCGACATGGACTTGCATCCCGAGCAGCTCGAAGATTTCTTCACAATCATGAAGTCGCGCGATGCCGACGTCGTGATCGGTTCGAAGTTCCATCCGCAATCGAAAGTGGACTATCCGCGTCTGAGGCGGGTCTACAGTTTCTTTTATTTCATGCTCGTGCGTTCGCTCTTCGGCTTGCCCGTGCGCGACACGCAGACCGGCATCAAGCTCTTTAAACGGGAAGTTCTCGAACACGTACTGCCCCGAGTTCTGGTCAAGCGGTTCGCGTTCGACCTCGAACTGCTCGCGAACGTCCATCATTTTGGCTATCGCATCGTCGAAGCGCCGGTAGTCGTGAACTTCAAACGCGTTTGCAGCCGGCTTCGCCTCTCGGCCGTTTGGAACGTCTTCGTGGATACGCTGGCGATCTTTTACCGAATGCGCATCTTGCGCTACTACGACCGGCCGGACCGCTCCTACGCAATAGATCGCGCCGGCTCGCACGAAATCGTCATCCCCATCCCGATCGGAGAGTAATCCCGGTTGGCTCGAGGTACCGCGCTGGCGATCGTGTTGCCAGGACTCGGTGATGCGCTGGCTTGCGGTCCGGTTTTGCGCGGTCTGCGCCGCGACTCGTGGTCGGTCGACGCCCTGACGTGGTTTGCCCCGGTTACCGAATATCTGAGGGCGCTGGGGATCGTGGAGAACGTTACGCAACTGCCGCTACACCCGACCGCGGCCGACGCCCTAAGGGCATTGCGGGAACTGAGGCCGCGGCGATACGACATTTGCATCCTCCCGTTTCCGGCGACGCGTTGGCAATACGCCGCGCTGGCGCGCGGAGCCGGCGCGAAGATGCTCTACATGCACGACTACGGGGGTAGCGCGCGTTTTATTGCGCGCACCGGGCCCAACGTTGCGGTGCCGCTGCGCGGCGGACACCGCATCGCCGAGAACTTGCGGCTCGCGCGCGCCATCGGGTTGACGGCTGGGAGCGGCGATCTCGAGTACTGGATTCCCGACTCCTGGCGTCGCGAACGCATTGCGGGAACGCTCGGCATTCACCCAGGCTCGATGGCTTGGAAGGGAAACGAGTCCAAGCGGTGGCCATACGACCGCTTTGCCGGGTTGGCGCGGCGGCATGTCGACAGCGGCCGAAGCGTGCGCTTCTTTCTGGGACCGCACGAAGAGAGCGAGGTCGCGCGCGTGCAGCAAGATTTTAGCGGCGTCGAGGGAATCAGCATTATTCGCGAGCCGATCGACGAAGCCGCAAGGCGGTTGGCGGAATGCGAAGTCTTCGTAGGAAACGACGCGGGCTTCAGCCACCTTGCCTCGGGTCTGGGCGTGAAAACCTTAGCGCTCTATGGGATGACGAGCGAGGTTCGGGGCGCCCCGATCGGACAGGCCGTCGCGATGCGTCCATCGCCCTGTCCGGCCTGTCACGACGAAGGTTCGCAGGGCTTCGACTGCGTGTTGCGGATTGAATACCGGTGCATTTTGCGCGACATAGAGTTCGATTCGGTGGCTAAAGTCGTTGACGAACTCTTTGCGGCGACGTTTGTCGAGCAACGCGTGAGTCTGGAAGGTCCATTCAAGCTTTACGGAAAGGCTTACCCGTGAAAGAGGAGACGGCCCGCGCCTCCGCAGCTTTGGAGCTGCGCTGGCCGGACCGAGCGATACTGAGGAGAGCGTTCGTTCCGGCGCTCTTCGTTGCGCTTGCCCTCCTCGTGACCCTGGGGTACGGCAGCGGCGTCCAACTGAACGACGGGCAGGCCGACCTTCACATCAATCCTTTAAAGTTTCTGTTCTCGTTGCTGCACGCGTGGAATCCGTCGCTCTATCTCGGCACGCACACCGGATTTTGGTACCCCTACGAAACTCCGTACGCATGGGTTTACGGAATCGCACAGATCTTCCACGTTCCGCAAAGCTTCGCTCAACGGTTCGCGGTGTTTACGGTCTATACCGGATGCCTAGCCTCGATGTACTACTGCTTGCGCAGCGTCGCACCGTGGCTCGACGAGACCTCGCGCATCGCCGGCTCGGTCGCCTACCTATTCAATATGTACGTCGCGCTGAACTCGCAAGCGCAGATCGTCTGGCTGCTCACGTACGGCACGCTGCCGGCAATGGTGGGCATTACGGCGCGTGCATTGCGCG
>JABCZE010000023.1 GCA_013289785.1 Vulcanimicrobiota bacterium
CAGCCACCCGGTTTTTGTGCAAAGCCCGGGGAGAGAGCTTTGCCCTAATAAGGCTCGCTGCCCATAAAAGCGGGCGTTTGCCTATAAAAGGCCCGCGCGGGCATTTGCTTTTAGTGCGTGGTGAACGACCCAAGTTTCTTGGGGTCGCCAAACGGATCGCAGTAAGCGTAGTCGAGCGTCACGCTTACGGAGTATCGTGTTTTATGCCGGAGCGGCCGTAGCGCTGCGGCATAAAGCGTCGTACCTGGAGCCGGGCTAAGTTCCGGTTGGGGCAGTGGGCTTGGAAGCGGCACCCGCTTCGGATAGTAAAGAAATCTCCCGCCCGACGTCAGCCACGGGATCGGATCCTCATTTCGTGCGCCGATGATGAGTACGCCGGCGGACAATGTTTCAAAATCTCTGCCGCGACGAAGAAGGCGCGACCATGGTTGAATATGGCCTGCTCGTGGCCCTGATCGCGATGGTAGCCCTCGTTGGAATTACGCTGCTCGGCACGAACCTCCAGTCGCTCTACACCACCGTCGCCGGCTCCGTTTAGGCCGAAACCCCGACCGAAGATAAAAGTCGGGGCCCATCGAGCCGATAACAGGAGTAGCGCGAGCAGCGATGTTTAGCGCGGCTCGAATAGTAATCGGCCAGGCTGAAGTTCGTCCCTTCTGCCCACGCCGCGAAAAAGGGCCGGTATCAAGCCGGTCCTTTTTGATTTGCTTGCGAAAGAGAACCGCGTGCCGGACGTTCGACTCAGCCGCAGCTTGCAGATTCCTGCCGATTTAGCCTCTCAGGCGCTCGGCGAGCTGCTGCGGGCAATCGCAAAGCAGGAGGGGCCGTGGCGCGGTTTTGCGTTGCGCGTAAGTTTTGGCGATTTGCATCTCCCCGATGTCGGCTACGTCGCGGTACCGATCCATTTGACCGTCGAGAAGAACGCGAAGGAACCGCGCGTCTACGATATTACGTTTAATGCGGCCAAACTGCCGGCTGCATTCCCCGGTTTTGCCGGAGCGTTGAGCGTCGAGCCCGGCGAAATCGGACAAAGCGAGCTTCGTTTGTCCGGCAGTTACGAACTGCCGCTGCAGTTCTTTGGAAGGCTGCTCGACGCCGCGCTGATGCCCAACGTTGCGGCCCTCTCGCTCGAGAACTTCATCGACGAAATCGCGGCGGCGTGCCAGGCGCGCGTCGACCAGCGCGAAGCCGAGTTCGTCCGCTACCGCTTCCTCCAGTAGACGATGCAGTGATGGAGGTGCGCGCGGACTGCTGCATCGTGGGCTGCGGCCCTGCCGGAATGATGGCCGGACTGCTGCTTGCGCGCGCCGGCGTCCGGACCGTTTTACTCGAGAAGCACGCCGATTTTCTTCGTGACTTTCGCGGCGATACGATTCATCCGTCAACCCTCGACGTAATGGCGGAGCTTGGTTTGCTCGAAGCCTTTTTAAAACGCCCGCACCAAGAGGTCACCACGTTAGCGGGGAACCTCGGTGACCAACTCGTTACCGTGGCGGATTTCACGCATCTTCCGACGCGCTGTAAGTTCGTCGCGTTCATGCCACAGTGGGACTTTCTGAACTTTCTCGCAGAAGAAGCCAAGCGCTTCGGGACCTTCGACCTTCGCATGCAGGCTAGCGCGAAGGATCTGCTATGGGAGGACGGACGCGTCGCAGGCGTGCGCGCGCAGACTGCCGACGGAATCTTGGAGGTCCGCGCCGACCTCACGATTGCCGCCGACGGACGCGAATCGGTGGTGCGAAAGGCAGCGGCTCTGGAGGTCGTCGAACTCGGCGCTCCGATGGACGTGCTGTGGCTGCGGCTTACCAAACGGCCCGACGATCCACACGAAACCTTCGGTTACATTCGAAACGGGCGGATCATGGCGCTGATCGACCGCGGCGAGTATTGGCAGTGCGCGTACGTCATCCCGAAGGGAACCCTCGCCGAACTGCACGAGCGCGGACTGGGCGAGTTTCGCCGTCAAATCGGCGAGATCGTGCCCTTTCTAAACGATCGCGCGCACGAGTTGCACACCTGGGACGACGTGAAGCTCTTGACGGTACGCGTGAACCGGCTGCGGCGCTGGTATCGTCCGGGGCTGCTCTGCATCGGCGATGCCGCCCATGCGATGTCGCCGATCGGCGGCGTCGGAATCAATCTCGCGATTCAAGATGCGGTTGCGGCATCGAACATGCTCGCCCCCAAGTTACTTGATCGCACGCTTTCGACTCGCGATCTGCGCGCCGTTCAGCGGCGGCGTGAAATGGCGGCCAAGCTGACGCAGGCGTTGCAACTGTTCATTCAGAGTAAGGTCATCGGCAAGGTGCTGACAAACGGACGCGCGCCGCTGTTGGGCCGTTTACCGGCCTTGTTGCGCTGGCTGCCGTTCCTGCCGCGCATTCCCGGATATCTCGTGGG
Organism: Vulcanimicrobiota bacterium; assembly: GCA_013289785.1. GTDB lineage: Bacteria > Vulcanimicrobiota > Vulcanimicrobiia > Vulcanimicrobiales > Vulcanimicrobiaceae > Cybelea. The sequence continues at coordinate 2,401 of JABCZE010000023.1, forward strand.
TTTGGGGTTTCGCCCCGAACACCTCAGCCGCAGCCGCCCGACGTAAACGCGATGGCACGCGGGATCGCACTGGGAGTTGTCGCTACGCTGGTAGTCTTAGGATTCAGTGCATATCTGGGACTCAAGAACGGCTTGATGCCCGCCAATGCCGACGGTAAACCGTCGCGGCTGGAACGCTGGGCGGCGCGAACGTCACTTCGCGCGACGCTGGAGCGAGAGGCGCCCAAAGGCTCGAATCCGCTCCCGCTCGACGCCGCCGGCCTGATGGCCGGAATCAAGTTGTACGCTGCGAACTGCGCCGTCTGCCATGGCGCGTCCGACGGCCGGCCGTCCAACATCGCGCTCGGGCTCTATCAAAAACCCCCGCAGCTCGCCAAAGACGGGGTCGAAGACGATCCCGACGGCGTGATTTATTGGAAGATCGATCACGGCATCCGGCTGACGGGCATGCCGGCGTTCGGCAAAAATCTCAACGCCCGGCAGCTCTGGCAGTTGACGCTCTTCCTCAAGCACATGGACGCCCTTCCGCCGGGGCCCCAGCGCGTTTGGGTTAAGGCGTCGGCTCCGGTGCGGTCGTCGGTGTCCCGCTAAAAACGTACTGATCGTTGGAGTTGGTGTTGGTGTAGCTCGGCGCCGTGTCGCCGAACTGATTTTGCATCGCCGGTCCCGAGAGTACGGCAGCCGTCTCCGGATAGACCTGACCGCGGAACGAACCGTCGCTGTTCATGGTGCCGACAACGTGCAGCTTGCCCTCGGGCCCGGCGCCCAGGCCGAGGTCGATGCTCGACGGTCCAATGCTCAGCCAGATGTAATCCCCGTCGCGACCACCCACGACCGGAATGTAGAGCTTGTTAAAGGTAGTGTGGTAATAACCGCGGATGGTGCCTGCGGGAAAAAGCTGGAGATCGAGCCTGCCCGAGATCGGGTACTGCGACCCATAGACCTGCGTGATAGCCGTTGTGTAATGAAGTTCTGTTGCCGAAGCCGCTGCTTGAGCCGACGCCGCGTGCGGCGTCCCAAGCAAGGTTGCGCCTACAAGCGCCATGCAGCTTACCAGCCGTCCCAAAGACCGTACCATTCTGACTCCTCTCGGTTGACCGTCTCAGGGAGTAGAGCGCTTATCCCGGCGAGAACGTGACGGGCGTGGCACAACCTGCGGAAATTGATCTACGCACTTTCCCGGCGTGGGAGCGCCCCGACCAGGTTCGCAAAGCGCTCGACCGGCTCCCATCGGGGGGCTCGCTTACCCTCATTACCGAGAACGAACCGCGGGCACTCTCCGTGCGCATTACTCAGGAGCGGCCGGATCGCTTTGTAATGGAAGCGCGCCGCATCGCCAGCCGCATGTGGCATCTGCGCCTGACGCCTCGTGGGGAAGAGACCGATCGAAACTCGGCCGCCCAGCACCTCAGCCACTGTTCGGCATTCGCCGGCGTCGACGCTGAGGTTCGACAGGAGCTCGGCGCGGCCGCGGTTTGGCAAACCGGGCGCCGCGGACAGACCTTGGTCGCCGAGAACGCGGACTGGCCGTTCATGGGCGTGGTAACCGAAGGCATCGTGGCGCGCGCCAACGGGGGCGGCCGCGAACGCGAGCGCATCCTGTACGAAATTTTCCCATACGAAGTCTTCGGCGTTGCGGAGTATTTCGACCGCGGTCTAAAGATGGCGCGCATCGCCGTCTTCTCGAAGTCCGCTCACGTCCTCAAGCTGCCCTGGGAGGCCGTTTCACGCGTCGCAGCCGGCTATCCGCAACTGACCAACGCGTTGGGCATCGTTTTGGCGCAGCGGGTTCGCCTGCTCGCAGATGCGCTCAGCGTGCAGGGATCGCTTCCGATTCTTGGCCGTATCGCGAAGGTGCTGCTTCCATACGCAATGCACGAGCGGGGGCTCGTGCAGGCCGCGTCGTCGCTGTCGACCATTACGCAATCGCAGATCGCGGCGGCCGGCGGGACGGTAAAGGAAGTGGCAGCGCGTGCGATCGCGGAGCTCGAGTCGCGCGACGCGTTACGCCGCGAGCACGGACACATCCGCTACCTCGATCGTGAAGTTCTTTTAGAGCTGATCCGCGCCGTCTCCTAAGCCGGAATTCGGTCGAAACCGGCGTACGGCCGGAGCACCTCGGGCACCACAACGGTCCCGTCGCGCTGCTGGTAGTTTTCGAGAATCGCGATGAGCGTTCGACCGATGGCTAGGGCCGAACCGTTGAGCGTGTGCACGAACTCGGGTTTCGCGCCGCGCTCGCGCCGGAAGCGTATCGAAGCGCGGCGCGCTTGAAAATCCGTGCAGTTGGAGCACGAGCTAATCTCACGATACGCGTTGTTGCTCGGAACCCAGACCTCGATATCGTACGTCTTGGCCGCGTTAAAACCAATATCGCCGGCGCAGAGCGCGACCACGCGGTGCGGCAGTTCGAGCTCCACGAGGAGCGATTCGGCGTCGCGCGTCAGCCGTTCGAGCGCTTCAAACGAGGCTTCGGGCGCCGTCAGCCAGACGAGCTCGACCTTTTCGAATTGGTGCTGCCGCATCAGCCCACGAGTATCTTTACCGGCGGCACCGGCCTCTTTGCGAAAGCAGGGTGTGTACGCGACGTACTGCTGCGGCAGTTCTGAGAACTCCAGAATCTCGTCGCCGCGCAGCGCCGTCAGCGGCACTTCGGCCGTTGGTATCATGAACAGGCCCGCATCGCGATCCTCGAACATTGCGTCGGCGAATTTGCTCAACTGCCCGGTCGACCACATCGTCGCGCGCGAGACGAGCAACGGGGGCGCAATCTCGAGATAGCCGCGCTCGCGCCCGCGATCGAGAAAGAACGCGGCGAGGGCTCGCGACAGGCGCGCGCCGGCGCCGCCGAGCACGGCGAAGCGGCTGCCCGAGAGTTTTGCAGCTCGCGTGAAATCCAGAATCCCGAGTTGTTCGCCGATCTCCCAGTGCGGTTTTGCCGGGAAGTCGAAGTCGCGCGGCGTTCCCCAGCGCCGCAGTTCGACGTTGGATGCTTCGTCGGAACCGTCGGGAACGGAGTCGTCGAGAAGGTTCGGTGTCTGCTCGAGCAGCGCTCGCAGCGGCGAGCTTTCGCCGGAGGTCGACAGCGCGCGAGCGCGTTCTTCCAATGCGGCGATCTCGCTTGAGAGCGCATCGATTTGCGGCCGCACTTCACGCGCCGCGGCAGCTTTGTCGCCGGCCTGCCCGATGGTGGCCGAAAGGCGGTTCTTTTCTGCCTTCGCCTTTTCTGCTGCGGTCAGCGCCGAGCGGTACTCCTCGTCGCAGCGCAGAAACTCGTCGACGATCGACGGATCGGCCCCGCGGCGAGCCAGCGAGCGTCGTACGCGGTCGGGATCGCGTCGAACCAGAGCAATATCGAGCATGGAGAAGCGCGCCATTAACCAGTCTGTAAATCCAGTCCTACCAACGGTTGGATTTGTCGCGGAGACGCTGCTCGCGCCGCAACAGGCGATCGTGGCATTTTTCGCGCGCGCGCGGCTCGCGCCGCCAGGCACCGAGATGGTGGCGCTCGACGACGCGTTTGGGCGCGTGCTCGCGCAGAGCGTCGTTGCCGGCGAGGATCATCCGAGTGCCGCGCGTTCGCTGATGGATGGTTTTGCGCTGCAGTCGCGGTCGGCGCCCGGTATTTACGAGATCCTCACCGGCGTGCTGATGGGTGCGGCTACAGCGAGCGCGTTGACGCCGGCAACGGCGATGCCGATTCCCACGGGTGGTCTGCTTCCGCCGGGCGCCGATGCGGTCGTGCCGATCGAGGACGTGCGCGTCGACGGAGGCCGGCTTCACGTCGATGCCACGATTGACCCTGGGTCCAACGTCGCGCCGTGCGGCGCGGATATGCGGCGCGGCGAGACGCTGTTACAGCCTGGGCGCCGCATCCGCGCCGCAGAAGCCGGCGTCCTCGCCACGCTTGGAGTTATCCGGGTTTGCGTCTATCGCCGGCCGGCGATCGCGGTGCTGTCGAGCGGCGACGAGCTCGTCGAACCGCAGGTGCAGCCGCGACTCGGAGAGATTCGCGATTCGAACCGCTATGCGGTCGCGGCTTCACTGCGAGCGATGGGTGCCTTTGCGCGCCACTATCCGACCTTGCGCGACGAGGCGGACGCGTTTGAATCGGGACTTGCACGCGCGCTCGCGCAGTGCGACGGCGTCGTCGTGACCGGCGGCTCATCGGTGGGCGAGCGCGATCGCTTGCCGCCTGCGGTGGCGGCGATGGCGAAGCCCGGCGTGATCGTGCACGGTTTGCGGGTCAAGCCCGGTAAGCCGACGCTCTTTGGCGCCGACGGTGGCAAGCCGATTCTCGGCTTGCCAGGAAACCCCACGTCGGCGTTGTTCATGCTCGAAGCGGTGGCATCGCCGATCGTTGCGGCCCTCACGGGCGCCCCGATCGAGCCGGCGACGCTGCAGGCCCGCTTGAAGGGGCCGGCACAGAGCCGTCCCGGCTGGACGTGGTACGTTCCGGTCAGCCTGCAACGCGATGGAGAAGTGCCCCTCGCGCAACCCCTTGCCCTACGCTCGTTTTCGGTGAGCTTGGCGGCGCGCGCCGACGGCTATATCGTTATGGGTGAGCGTGACGAAGAGTGGCCGACCGGCAAGCTCGTGACCGTGCATCGCTTTCTAGGGGGTTGACTCTCGCCGTGATCCGACCGACGCCCGCCGTCGAAGGGCTTCCCGCGACGACGCCGTTCATTGGTCCCGAGCAGCTGATGCGCGAAAGCGGGCGGCGCGAGCTGGTTCGCTTGGGAGCCAACGAAAGCGCGTTCGGACCTTCGCCCAAAGCGATTGAGGCAATGACTGCAGAACTGCCGCGGCTCTCCTGGTACGGCGATCCCGAATCCCTCGATCTGCGCGACGCCCTCGCAGCGAAACACGGCTGCGCTCCGTCGCAGATCGTCGTCGGCGCGGGGATCGACGACCTGATGGGCTTGGCGGTGCGCGCGTTCGTTGCGCCCGGCGAGCCCGCGCTGATGACTCGCGGGACCTATCCGACGTTTCTGTATCACGTCGTGGGTTATGGCGGGATACCGGTCGACGCACCATACCGCAGCGACGGCAAGCCCGATCTCGAGGAGCTGGTGGCCATCGCCCGGCAGGATCTTCCGCGCATCGTCTATTTCGCGAATCCGGATAATCCCAGCGGGCACTTCACAGGGCGCGACGAGATGCAGCGTTTCTACGACGCGTTGCCGCACGACAGCCTGCTGCTTCTCGACGAAGCCTATGCCGACTTTGTTGACGAAGCCGAGCTGCTGCCCCCGTTGTTCGAAGACCGGCTCATCCGGCTGCGCACGTTTTCGAAGGCCTACGGAATGGCCGGAGCGCGAATCGGCTACGCGCTCTCAACCGAGAGCAACATCCGGACCTTTGGCAAGATTCGGTTGCACTACGGAATCAACCGTAACGCGCAGATCGGCGCACTGGCAGCGCTGGAGGACGACGCATTTACCGAGTACGTTGTGAGCGAGACGGCCCGCGCGCGCGCAGCGTACTACGAACTCGCGGTCGAGCTCGGCGTTCCCCGCATCGAATCGCGGGCGAACTTCGTCTGCCTCGGCATGGAGAACGCGCAGCGTGCCACTCGCATCATGAACGAGCTGCTCTTGCGCGGGGTTTGGGTACGCAAGCCCGGCGCGCCGCCGCTCGATTCCTACATTCGAGTGAGCGCCGGAACCGAACCGATGCGGCGCGCCTTCGCCGAGGCGTTGCACGCTGTCATCGCATCCCCTCGAATGAGCCTGTCCTGAGCGGAATCGAAGGATGAGATACGCGATCGTTTCGGACGTTCACGCCAACCTCGAATCGCTCGAGCGGGCGCTTGCGGCGACGCAGCCCTCCGATACCCTCGTTTCGCTCGGCGACGTCGTGGGCTACGGACCCAATCCCAACGAAACCGTCGCGATCTTGCGCGAACGCTGCCGGCACGCGGTGCTGGGCAATCACGATCTTGCCGCGCTCGAAGACTTTGGCGTTGAAAGCTTCAACAACGTCGCTCGCGCCGCCATCCGCTGGACTCAGAGCGTTCTCGACGAGCCGAGCCGCGCGTGGCTCAACACGCTTCCCTACGAGCTTCGCTTTCCCGACTTTTTGCTCGTTCACGGCGCTCCGGTAAAGTATTTCGATTACGTTCTCGATAAAGCCGCGGCGGCGGCCGCGTTCGAACGCACCGACGCGCCGCTCGTCTTCATCGGGCACACGCACATCGCCGAGTATTGGACGTGCGATGAGGCAGGGGCCATCGGCCACAAGCATATGCAGCATGGCGGTGAGCTCGTGCTCGAAACCGGCAAACGGTACATCGTCGACGTGGGCAGCGTCGGTCAACCGCGCGACCTCAATCCCGATCCGTCGTTCGTGCTGTTCGATTCTGAGCAGCGGCGCGTCGAGTGGATCCGCTACAGCTATCCGATCGACGAGGTCGCACGCAAGATGCATGCGGCCGGCCTGCCCGCCTATCTCGCGGACCGTTTGGCTTTGGGACGGTAGTGACCAAGAACGACGTTCCGTTCGACGACGGAAACTGCTTTGCGTGCGGTCCGGACAATCCCATCGGGATGCACGTGCACTTCGACCTCGCGGACGCCTCCGGCGGCGTCCGTGCGCGATGCACCTTGGGGCCGCAGTACCAAGGCTGGCGCGGTATCGCTCACGGCGGCATCGTGATGGCGCTGTTGGATGAAGCAATGGCCCATGCCGCCGGATTTGCGGGACATCGCGGCGTCACCGCAGCGGTCAACGTGCGCTTTCGCCGGCCGGTTCCGCTTGGAGAGCCGATCGAGGTGCGCGGCCGCGTAGCTTGGCAGCGACACAGCGTGCTCGGCGTTGAGGCCGGCATCTTCGATGCCGCGGAGAACTTGCTGGCGCAAGCCGAGGGCCGTTTTGTTTCGCGCGGGAGGCTCGACGCCGCAAACGACCGGCAAAATCCTCTGGCTGCGCCCGAGGTTCCGGCGCGGTGATCGTCGAGAATCGCCGCGCGCGCTTCGAGTACCACATCCTCGAGTCGCTCGAAGCGGGATTGGTCTTGACCGGAACGGAGGTAAAATCAATTCGCGCCGGCGGGGTCAGTTTGAGCGAAGCCTACGCGCGAATCCGCGACGGCGAGGCCTGGCTGCTCGGAATGCACGTCCCGCCGTACAAGCAGGGTAGTTTTTCCAACGCGGAGCCGAACCGGCCGCGCAAACTGTTGCTGCACAAGGAGGAGATTGCGCGCTTGCAGAGCCGCACCGGCGAAAAAGGGCTCACGATCGTACCGCTGCGGCTCTATTTCACGCGCGGCATGGCGAAGGTTCAACTCGGCGTAGCACGCGGCAAGAAACTTTGGGACAAGCGCGCCGACGCGGCCAAGCGCGACGTCGAACGGGAAATCGCCGCGCACGTTCGCCGGTCGTGAGAGGCGCCCGGCCCGAACGGGAGGTCGAAGCGGCGATCGAACGCGCCGGCGTGCTGCGCGAAGGCGAGCGCGTTCTCGTCGCCTGCAGCGGTGGCCCGGATTCGGTAACGCTCGCGGCGGCACTGCATGCAATCGCTCCGCGAATCGGAGTAGAGATTTCCATCGCGCACGTCAATCACGGCGTGCGCAGCTCGGCCTGGCAAGACGAGTGCATCGTGCTGCAGTTGGCCGCGGCGCTCGGAGTCGCACTGCGGATCGTCGCGCTCCAAAGCCGGAGCGATGACGAAGCGCGTCTTCGGCTGGCGCGCTACCGTGCGCTTGCGAAAACCGCAAACTCATTGCGCTGCTCGGTAATCGTTACCGCTCACCACGCCGAAGATCAAACCGAGACCGTTTTCTTAGCATTGTTGCGGGGCTCGGGATTGGCAGGTTTGAGCGGAATGCCGGCGCGGCGCACGCTCGAGCCGGGCCTGGATCTCGCTCGTCCGCTCTTGGCCGTTGCGCCTGAGTCGCTTCGCTCCTACTGCCACGCCCGAGCGCTGCCGTACGCCGTCGACCCAACGAACTCCGATTCCGGGCGGCGACGGAACGCCGTTCGCGAGGCGCTCTCGAACCTGCGGCCCCTCTTCCCGGCGCTGGACCGAGCCGTCGCGCGCGCGGCCGAAGTAATCGCGCAGGAGCGGCTGGGGAGCCCTCGAGCCCGTCTGCGGCGGTCGGTCAGAGAGCGCTTTGCGGCCGACGACGACCTTCGCGACCTCGATTTCGCCCACGTCGAAGCGGCGGTTCGAGCCCTCGAAAGCGGCCGAAGCGGCACCTACTTCATGAAGCCTGGGATTGGGCTGAGAGTCGAGGACGGCTCGATTGCGGGTATCATAAGCACGAAGTAGCCGCTGGGGCCAGCCGATGTCGAACCCTTTCGCAATAGGTTACGGTTTGAAGCATCAGGAATCTACCGCAGTATAAATCCATACCTAGCCGAGCTTCGAGAGGGTCAAACGGTCTAACGTCAACGTGAACAAACATCTCAGATCAATCGTCCTTATCATCCTGGCAGTCATCGCGGTCTTTATCATCGTCGAGCGCTTCGTTGCGCCCAGCGAAGGTGAGACCCGTCTCGACTATGGGGCCTTCTATCAGAAGCTCGAGGCAGGTCAGGTTCAATCGTTTCACGCCACCGGGCTGGGCGCCATCGGTGACCTTGCTAACGGCACCAAGTATTCGGTCGCGGTTCCGAACCTCGATCAGACATTCGTCGACGAAGTCTATCGCAAGGTAAAGAGCGGAGCGATTAGCTTCGAGCAGCAATCGAACGCCGGGCTCCTCTCGAGCCTGATGACGCTGGGGCCGCTCGCGATCACGATGCTGCTGATCTTCTTTATCTTGCGGCAAGCGCAGAGCGGCGGAAGCCAAGCGCTTTCGTTCGGCCGTTCGCGCGCAAAGATGCTCTCCGAGAACCGTCCGAAGGTGACCTTCGCCGACGTGGCCGGCGTCGACGAGGCTAAGGAGGAGTTGGCGGAGATCGTCGACTTCCTCAAATATCCGAAGAAATATCAGTCGCTGGGCGCGCGGATTCCCAAAGGCGTCTTGCTGCTCGGGCCGCCGGGAACGGGGAAGACGCTGCTGGCGCGGG
>JABCZE010000024.1 GCA_013289785.1 Vulcanimicrobiota bacterium
GAACCGGCATCTCGCTCCGCCCTGGGTCAGCATGATCAACGCCGTCGAGAAGCTAATGCACGCCGGCGGCGCGCAGGCCGCGCACGAATCGCTCGAGGTCGCGTTCACGCTCCTGATGATCGGGGTGCTCGTGGCCGGCTGGCATAGCCTGCGCCCTTCCTACATCGCCTATATGGCGCTCTCGATCCTCGTGCCGATGTCGACGTCAAACCTGATGTCCATGCCTCGCTTCGCGCTCGTGCTCTTCCCGATGTTCGCCATTCTGGCGCGTTGGGGCGAACGCCCGTGGGTAAACAACGTGATCCTCGCCTTCTCGCTGCCGCTGCTCGGGCTCTTCACCGTCCTCTTCGCCGATTGGTACTGGGTTGCATAGGCGCGGGGTCCGCCAATTCATAAAGTTCGGAATCGTCGGCGCCTCGGGTACGGTGGTGAACTTTCTCGTGGCGCACGCGCTCGAGAAGACGACTACGCTCTCCTGGTTCGCCGATTTCGCGATCGGTTTCATGGTCGGCGGCGTGTCCAACTACATCCTCAATAGAATTTGGACGTTTGGTTCCCGGCGCAACCCATTCGTCGAAGGTTTGCAGTTTCTCACCGTCTCCGCGGTCGCACTGGTCGCCGGGCGCATCGTCTTCGCAATCGCGCAGCACTACGACATTCGTCACTTCACGGCAACTTGGTTCGTCGCGACGCTCTCCGGCACGTTCGTGAACTTCTTCATGAACAAGTATTGGACGTTCCGGCATCTCAACTAAATGGGCTTGGCTCGTGAATAGGGCTTGGATCGCCGGCCTGCTTGGGGTTCTCGCGATCGGGCTGGGCTTGCGATTGTACGGCATCGGCAACCCGATCATGGATCATCCGGGCTGGCGACAAGGCGACACCGCCGCAATCGCGCGGAACTTCGCCGAGCGTCAGTTCGACATCTTGCATCCGCAGACTTCGTACAACGGGCCTCCGCCGAACTACGTCGAGCTCGAGCTTCAAATCGTGCCCTTTCTGGCGGCCTCGCTCGATAAAGTCTTCGGCGTTCACGAGATTTTCGGCCGCCTGATCGCCTTAGCGTTCAGCCTAGGTACCATCGTAGTGGTTGCGGTTTTTGCGCGCTGGCTCTTCGATAGCAGGCTATCCGGTGCGATCGCGGGCTTCTTCTACGCAATCTTTCCCGGGAGCGTGTACTACGGGCGAACGTTCATGCCCGATTGCGCGATGGTCTTTTTCCTGACGGCGGCTCTCTACGCCGCCGCGCGATTGCTGCTGGACCGGGAACGCCTCGCGGCGCGGGGAGTCGCGTGGACTACCGCCCTGCTTTCCCTCGCGTATCTCGCAAAACCGGTCGCACTTCTGGGACTCGCTCCGCTTGCCGGTTTGGTTTGGGATCGCTTTCGCGCGCGCAAAGTAATGGCTCCGGCCGCCATCGCAACGCTCGTCGTTCTTCCCGTAGTGCTGGTGTGGCTTTACGATCGCCGCGTCGCCTCCTACGCCGAGTGGCATTGGGCCAGCGGCATCACGCGGCTCCACGTCCTCCCGTCGCTGGAGGGTGCATTCACCAGCCTCGCTGCATTGGCCGCCAAGTGCACGCAGTTCCGGCTGGCGTTGGGAATGCTGCGAGAGACGATGCTCGGTCGAACGTCGTTTTTACTCGCGATCGCGGCGTTTGTTGCGCTGCCGTGGATAAGCGCGCGCAGCAAGACGCTGCTATGGGCGTGGCTCGCGGGTGGTCTGGCCTACGTCTTCGTCGTCGTGACCGTCGAGCGCGTGGACTACTATCTTTATCCGCTCTTACCGCTTTGCGCCTTGGTCATCGGCGGAATGCTCGCGCGCTTTGTGGCCCTCGTGCGCGGCGTCGATGCGGCGCCCGCGGCTCGCTACGCGCTGGTCGCGCTGGTTCCCTTGGCGGCGCTGGTCGCGCTCCTGACCAGCCGCGCTCCGGTTGCGGCGTACTATTCGTACAACGCGCAGGCCTATCGCAACGCGGTCGAACTCGATCGTACGCTACCGCCCGGGGTGCTCGTAGTGATCGCACACTACGGCGCCGACCTGCAGTACTATGTCGATCGCTTCGGGTGGGAGGAAGACCCGCTGCTTTGGACTCCGTTCGACGAAGAAAGCGCGATTGCCAAAGGCGCACGTTACTTCATCGCGGTTGAGGACCATCGCTTGCGGCATAATCTCGAGCTTTGCGCGTGGCTACAACGCTTTCCCGTGACGACGACGCAGGGCGGTTGGCCGGTCTATCAGACCTCGCCCGGCGAGCCGTCGGCGAGCGCGATGCGGTTCTGGCAAGCTTTCCGCAACGCCGAACGCGCTGGGTCAGGCCGGGCCTTCCTCGATTCGCGAGGCGTCTGCCGGATCACCCGGGGTTGACGTGCCAGTACTCGAGCAACGTCCGAAACGCGTCGGGACCTACCGCGATGCTTCCACGGAACGGATAGTCCAAGCCGACGACGAGGAACAGCACCAGACCGATCATTAGGCTCAGCCCGCCGATCATCAGTTGCTGCATCACCCTGCGCTCGAAGCCGAAGAGATAGGTGAAGGCGACGGTGATATACGCGCCGGCAGCGAGTACGCTCCACATGATGCTGTTGATCCCGATGAAGTCGATCGTCAGACGAGTCTCCCGGTCTCCCAACGCCGTATTCATCGCCGCGAGCATCTGCGCCTGAACGTCTGCGGCGCCGGCCGAAGTGACCGGTAAGTGACGGACGTACCGGTCGGCCGCCTCCAGCAACTCGTTTGCCGCCGCCGCTCGTTCGCCGCGACGCATGCGAGGCCATTCGACGTCGATGACGGAGCGAACGTAGGCTTGCAGCATTGCCTGCAGCTTTTCGGGGTGCGGAAAAGATTCCGCGTCGCGATAGACCGTCGCCAGGGCTTGGGCTTCCTCGTAACTTCGCGCTTCGGCCAGGTTGAATCGTTCCCACGTCCCGATTGCGACGAATGCCAGCAGAACGGCGTAGACGACCCCGATGACCGCGAGGATGAAGCCGGCGCGATCGTTGTGCTCCTCACGGATCTCGCGCGACGTATACGCGGCGACCAAATAACCCATCACCAGCGTCGAAAGAACGAACCCTCCGACGATCAGGAAACCGGCGGCCAGGGTGGGCAGCGATTCGAGCCAAGCGATCATTGATTCATCGGCTCCTAAGGCAGCGGCAGCAGCGAGGCGGCGCCGAAGCTCGTCGATTGCGACGGTACCTCCGGCACGCCCGACGAAACCAGCTGCCGGTAAACGATCAATCGATTGGTATCCTTGGCAACCTCTAACTCGAGTTCGTAACTCCGTTTGATGGCCGCCGTCAGCTCGTCGGTGTCGAAGGTGTAGCCGAAGCGCCTCAGGTCGCGTCGCAGCAGCGCGTTGGTCGCGTCGAGCTGTTGATAGGCGCGCGCGATCTCCAGGCCCGCGGCCCGGAATGTCGGATAGTTCGACACCACGATTTCGCGCTTGAGCTTCGCCTGGTCGATCGTCGCTTTCAACGCCGCGAGCGGGGCGCTTTGCGGATCGACGGCGAGTCCGCCGTCAACCGTAGCCAGCGCATCGTCGAAACTGCCGCGGCTAAACTCGAGCCTCGCTAGCTCGGCCGCCGCCTTGACGAATCCGGCCTGTGCGCGGGGGTCGTTCGGGTCGACTCGCAGAGCCAGGCGGTAGGAAGTCGACGCGTCGCGGACACTTCCTTGAGCTAACGCGGCGTCGCCCTGGTGGACGCGCGTGTTCACGATCCAGCGTTCGATCGAGCCGGCGCAACCGCTCAGCACGAACGCTGCGCAAAGCGCGGCTACCGGTTTAAAAATGAATCTGACCCGCAAATCGGGCAACCACCTCGATGACGACGGCGGCCGGATAGAGGATCGCTTGCGAGAGCAGCGATCCGATGATGGCCGTTAACGAGAGATAGAACACCATGGAGCGAACCTCCTGGACGGTGCGCTTACCGTGGATTGCCTGGTCGGTGATCATCGACGACGTCGGGTCGACGAAGAGCGTGAAGGCAATGGTGCCGACCCCATTGATGACTCCGGAAAGGCCGATCGCGGTACGAGCGACGCCGCCGTCGAGAACCGACGCTAGGTACGATGCTTGGACGCCGATTGCGTACACGCACATCACGATCGTATTGAAGATCAGCAACCGCTTGGGAACGGCACGCCAATTAAAGGAGCGCAGCTCGGCAAGCGCGGGCAGACGCTCCGAGCGGAGGACGTCGCGAATGACCGCCGGCGCACCGAGCCGCAGCAGCGAGTGTGGCACGGATCCCCGCGCCTCGAACGAGTGCACGCCGCGACGAAACAGATAGGTGAACATCGGCAGGAATAGCGAGAAGACGATCATGCCGCACGTTCCGGCGAAGACGATGAGGCGCAGTTGAAGCTCGAAGACGTGGTGCCAGCCCGCGACGTTGACGACCGCGTTGCCGGCCACGTCGGAGAGCGGTCCGACGAAAAAGGCCATGAAGAGGTTCGCGAGCCGCCCGGTCGTCACGAAGAGATTGAATAGCGAGATCGACGTCGCGATGCGTTTGGTCTGAACGCCGGCGAGCCGCGCCGCATAAGCTCCGATCGTCACACCCTGGACGATAAACGTAATCGCCATCGCGCCGATGAGCTTCCCCGACCACAGATGCGGCGTCGCCGAGGCCAGCATTACGCGGCGGTACGGCTCCAATCGATAGCAGATTCGTCGACCGGGCCGATAATGCACAGCCCGAGATTCTCTTCGAGCAAAAGCTCCTGCGCGAGCTGCTGGACCTCGCCGGCCGTGACCGCGTCGATGCGCCGTTCGACTTCCTCGGAGTCGACGTGCCGCCCGAGCGCAAACTCGTTGCGGCCCAAACGAATCATCCGGCTCGAGGTGGACTCCAGCTGGAGTGTGAGGCTGCCTTTGATGTGCTCTTGGGCAAGCCGAAACTCGTCGTTCCCGATCGGCATCGACCGTGCCGCAGCGAGCTGCTCGACGATCAGATCGATGCACGACTGAACGTTTTTGGGCGACGCGCCGGCATAGATCCCGAAGAGGCCGGCACGCCGGTACGCCGCTTGGAACGAGTAGACGGTATAAACGAGCCCGCGCTTCTCGCGGATCTCTTGGAAGAGGCGACTCGACATGCCCCCACCTAGAACCGTGTCCAAGACCAAAAGCGCATACCTGCGTTCGTCGGCAACGTCCAAACCACGGCTCCCGAGCACGAGGTGGGCTTGCTCGCCGTCTTTGAAACGCACGTGTCGCGCCGGTGTCGTAGCCGGGGCATCGGGTGCGGGCAAAACGCACGAGCCTTCGAACTCGGCAAAACGCTCGGCCACCAGCTCGACGAAGCGATCGTGCTCGACGTTGCCCGCGGCCGCCACGACGACGCAGTTCGGCGCGTAGTGCGCCCGCATATGCGAGCGCAAGTCCTGTGGGCTCGCGGCTAAAACGGTCTCCTCGAATCCAATCGTGGGTTCGCCCAAACTCGAACCGCTCCACATCGTTTGCAGGAAGAGATCGTGGATCAAGTCCTCCGGCGAGTCCTCGTACATCTTGATCTCTTCCAGTATGACCTGTTGTTCCTTAGCAAACGCCTTTGACTCGAATAACGGGTGGAGAAACATATCGGACAGCACGTCGAGAGCCAGCGGCACGTGACGATCGATGACCTTCGCGTAGTAACAGGTCGCCTCTTTATCCGTAAAGGCATTCATGTTGCCGCCCACGCCGTCCATGGTTTCCGCGATCTCTCGCGCGCTGCGGCGCGGCGTGCCCTTGAAAAGCATGTGCTCGACCAGGTGTGAGATTCCGCGGCGCTCGTGGGTCTCGACCGCCGAACCGACGTCCGCCCAGATGCCCACCGTCGCCGAACGCACCCCTGGCATCGCTTCGGTCACGACGCGCAGGCCGCTGGGGAGGGTCGTCTTGTTATACACTTGCGCCGCTCACGTTTCGGGCCTGAAAGCATCGTGAGCCCACTGGGCGTCCCAGAAGACGCCGTCGCTCTCGTTTGCGGCGCGCTCGCGCAACGACTGCGTGCTTTCGCTGCGTAGAACGGTCACACTAAAGACCGTACGCGACGTCGGCCTCGCCAAATCGCCGTTGACGATCTCGCCTTTGGGCACGCCGATCGGAACCGCTGCCCAGAAATCTATCTCTTCGGCGTCGGGAGCGGCCGCGAAGATATTTCCCGTCAGCGCGATGATTTCGTCGACGAAGTCCGCGCGGGTCAGCGGGTGGTGAAATTTCACACCCCAAATGCGAACTCCGACGATCAAATGCCGGTCCAGCTCGTTGGCCGAGACCTGATTGACCTCCGCGGGCCACTGCGTCCGAAAGATTGCCCGGCCGATGCTCTCAGCGATATCGCGCCGGTTGCCAACGGCGCGCGCCGTTGCGTCGAGATCCGCGACGCTCGGCGCGTACGCGCGTGCGATCGAACCCGCTGCCATAAAGGCAAGCAGCGTTACGACGGCGGCCTTAGTACGACTGCGCAAAATACGCCCTGGCCTTTGCCGGTTCGCCGCAGGCGACGCAAAGGACGTCGCCTTCCTGGAGCTCCCGCACGACGCGGGTCGTCGCCGTGGTCGCGCGCTTGACTTCCGCTTCACATTCGGCGCGCTCGCACCAAGGGATATCGATCATCCCGGCTCGCGTGCTGCAGAGCTCCAAAAACTCGCTTCGATCCGTCGTGGCAATCGTGTGCTCCAACAAAAACTCCCGTGCCTGTTCGTAGAGGGAAGCTTGAATTTCCTCGAGCAGCCGGCGCAGCGTGGGTTCGACCTCGGTCAGCGCCACGCTTTGCCGCTGGCCCTCTTCCCCTTTGCTTCGATCTCGCCGCGCGAGCACCGCGGTCCCTGCCTCTACGTCGCGTGGACCGATTTCTATTCGGACCGGAACCCCGCGAAGATCCCATTCGCTATACTTCCAACCGGGCTGTTCGTCGCGATCGTCCACTCGCACCCGGAAGCCCGCGGCGGTCAATTTTCGCGCCAACTCGCGGCAGACTTCGATCGCCCGGTCGTCGCCGGATCGAACGATCGGTACAAAAACCGCTTGGGTCGGCGCCAGCTTTGGAGGAATGCGAAGGCCCCGGTCGTCGCCGTGCGCCATGATGATCGCTCCGAGCATTCGCCACGAGATGCCCCACGAGGTCGTATAGACGTACTTGATGGTCTGATCCGCGTCGGTAAACTTGATGTCGTAGGCTTTGGCAAAGTTCTGGCCCAGATCGTGCGACGTTCCGGATTGCAA
This sequence comes from Vulcanimicrobiota bacterium, assembly GCA_013289785.1. Lineage (GTDB taxonomy): Bacteria > Vulcanimicrobiota > Vulcanimicrobiia > Vulcanimicrobiales > Vulcanimicrobiaceae > Cybelea. The sequence continues at coordinate 7,223 of JABCZE010000024.1, forward strand.
CGCCTTACCATCGGGCATCAGCGCTTCGATCGAAAAGGTCTCAACCGCGCCGGGAAAGCGTTCGCTGGCGCTCTTTGCGCCCGAATAGACCGGCAACGCCGCGACGTTCTCCGCGAAGTCCCGATACAGGCCGAGGATGGATAACGTTTCCTCGCGCGCTTCTTGCGCGGTGGCGTGCGCCGTGTGACCCTCCTGCCAGAGAAACTCCATCGTGCGCAGGAAGGGCCGCGTGGCCTTCTCCCACCGCAGCACGTTCGCCCATTGATTGATCAGAATCGGCAGGTCCCGGTACGATTCGATCCACTGGGCGTACATCGTTCCAATAATTGCCTCCGACGTCGGCCGAATCGCCAGGCGTTCCGTCAATATCTCGTTGCCGCCTTGGGTCACCCACGCGACCTCGGGAGCGAATCCCTCGACGTGCTCGGCCTCGCGAATCAAGAGACTCTCAGGTATGAGAAGCGGAAAGTACGCGTTCTCGTGACCGGTCGCCTTAAAACGCGCGTCGAGCTCTCGCTGCAGGTTCTCCCACATACCAAACCCGTGGGGACGCAGAACGACGCATCCCCGCACCGGCGAATACGAGACGAGCTGCGCCCGTAGACACACGGCAGTATACCAAGCGGAAAGGTCAGCCGATTTTGGAGGGATCTCCTTGACGGCGCCTCCGGCGAGCGCTTCGGACATGACCGGGGCCGTTTCGCTGCGGCGCTCGAACAGCCTTCGTATGCCGAAACTCACCCGAATCTACACCCGCACCGGCGACGGAGGGACGACGGGTCTAGTCGGCGGCCGGCGCGTGAAGAAAAGCGCGCCGCGCATCGCGACGTATGGCACCGTTGACGAGCTTTCCAGCGCAATCGGGGTCGCGCGCGCGGCGTTGCGGCCGATTCTGCAGAGCCATGCCCGGGCGGCTTGCCTTGACGGCTGGCTTGCGTGGACGCAGGACAGGCTCTTCAATCTTGGCACGGATTTGGCGACGTTGGCGCCGGATCGCCGCGAGGGCCTGCCGCGCGTCGAAGCCGCCGATGCGCAAACGCTCGAACGCGCGATCGACCAGGCACAGACCGAGCTTCCCCCGCTCGCAAACTTCATTCATCCCGGCGGCTCTCTTCCGGGAGCTTACCTTCACTTCGCGCGCACGATTTGCCGGCGAGCGGAGCGTATGGTGGTAGCGCTGTTCGACGAAGATAACGACGTTTCGCCCGAAGCGCTACGCTATTTGAATCGGCTCTCCGACGCACTCTTCGTCTGGGCTCGTTGGATCAACGACGCGCTGCACGACACGGAGCATCTCTGGAACCCGGCGAGCCGGCCTCCCGAATAGGGAACCGAGGGGTGGCCGCCTCCTAGTGCGAACCGAGCGCGGAATGTCGTTCTTCTCTACGCTGTTCGCAACGACCAACGTCGATAAGCTGCGCGAGCTCGGGAAGCGCAAGATTCTGCGCCGCGCCTTGACCGCCAAGGATCTCGTGGCGATCGGACTGGGAACGATGATCGGCGGCGGCATCTTCACGACGATCGGAACCGGGGTCAAGGGCGCCGGCCCAGCCGTCATCATCTCATATTTGCTCGCCGGCCTCACCTCGTTCTTTGCGGCGCTCTGCTATGCGGAGCTGGGCGCCATGGTTCCGGTCGCCGGCAGCGCCTACACGTATGCCTACGCCACGATGGGCAAACTCTTTGCGTGGATCATCGGCTTTGCACTGATCTTCGAGTACGGCATCAGCGCCGCCCCAGTCGCGCAGCAGTTCTCCGCGGCGATCCAAGACGTTTTTAAAGGCGTCGGCTGGGCGTTGCCGGCCTGGGCGCAAGAGTCGAACCTCATCGTGCACGGCGCGTGGTGGCTACCGTCGAGCTGGGATCTGCTCCATTCGCAATACGACTTCGTCGCCGCGTTCTTTGTTATCGGCCTGAGCGCCCTGCTCTCCATCGGCATCCGCGAAACGGCGACGGTGAACAACACCTTCGTCGTGTTGAAGATCTCCGCGCTGTTCGTTTTTATCGTCGCCGGGCTCTTCTTATTTCACGGCGCCAACCTGCACAACTTCAACCCGGTCGGCTGGGGATCGCTGCATCCCTTTGGCGGGATGGCCGACTACTCGTCGTCGGCCCAACCCTATGGAATCGTTGCCATCGGGGCCTACGTCTTCTTCAGCTACATCGGTTTCGATACGGCGACGACGACGGCCGAAGAGTGCAAGAACCCGCAGTTCGACGTTCCCGTCGGCGTCATCGGCGCGCTTGCCATCGGCACCCTCATCTATTGCGCGACCGCGATCGTCCTCGTGGGTGCCGTGCCGTGGAGCCAGGTTCCGATCAAGAATCCTCTGGTCTACGCACTCGCGCCGTTGCACATGCCGTGGTTGAGCTGGGTTATCACGATCGGCGTTCTCGCCGGAACGACGAGCGTCGCGCTCGCGTCGCTGCTCGGCCAATCGCGGATCTTCTACGTGATGGCGCGCGACGGCATGCTGCCGCCCGTGGTGGCCGCGGTCAATCCCCGCTTCAAGACGCCGCTGGTTACCACGATGATCACCGGGGTTGCGGTGGCGGTTCTCGCGCTGATCGTGCCGCTCAACAACCTGCTCAACTTGGTCAACATCGGCACCTTGATCGCCTTCACCGTCGTCTGCGCCGGCGTGCTCTATCTGCGCCACCGCAAGCCCGATCTGCCGCGCAGCTTCCGCGTGCCGTTCGTGCCGCTCTTTCCAATCTTGGGGATCGTCTGTTCGCTCTTCCTCGCGGTCTTCGGGCTTTCGCGTGCGACCTGGACGTGGTTCGTCATCGCGCTCGTTTGCGGGTTGATCTTCTTCTTCTGTTACGGTTTCCGAAAGTCAAATCCCGACAACGTCGTACCCGTCGAAGAGCCCGAGGGCATCAGCGAAATTTAAGCTCGGGTCAGTGTGGCTCGGCGCTATTTGGATTGGGGGCCTGGCCGATGCCGGGGGTTATTATTTCGATGCGAGCCTCGCGTGGATCGTACCGTGCGCGCACGTTGAGCGCCCGGGCAACGGCGTCCAGCGAAATCAACACGCGGCCGCGGACGCGAAACGGCGCGTGCTTGAGCGACAGCGGCATGCCGTTCACCGTCGCGTGCGGGTCGCCGACGCGTACCGTAAGCGTTTGACTTCCTAGAATCACGCTGATCGTGCCCGCCTTGGCGTCGACCTCGGTCTCGGCGCCCAATGCGTCGGCGATCGAGCGCAGCGGAACGAACGCCTTCGCGTTCGCGGTCGTTACCGGCGGCACGTCGGTATCGACCCGCTCGCCGTCGACGAGCATCACGATAGGCCGGGAGAAGGCTAGCAGCGATGCTGCGATGACCGCAGCGAGCGCAACCAGTCCGAGGATCCGCCAAGCCGAGCCGCCGTACAGCTCGGCGATTCGGCATTTCATACCGCCGATTGCGCGGTAGGCGGAGCGCCGCCGATCTCATCGAGGTAGGCGGGATACTTCTCGGCGATGACTTTTTCGATTTCCAGCCGCAGCATGCCGAGCAGGTCGCTTTCCGGATAGGTTCCGACCAGCTCGCCGGCGCGATAGATCGCGCCTTTGCCCTTGCCGCCGGCAACGCCGACGTCGGCCATCTTCGACTCGCCCGGACCGTTGACGACGCAGCCCATCACGGCAACCTTGACCGGCGCGTTATACGACTTCGCGATCGCTTCGACGGCCCGGCCCAGCTCGAGCACCGATATTTCGGCGCGCCCGCACGACGGGCACGCGGTAATCTCAAAACCTTTCTCGCGCAGACCCAGCGATTTGAGAATTCCCCAACAGACGGGAACTTCTTCGATCGGATCGTCGGCCAGCGAGACTCGAATCGTATCGCCGATGCCTTCCCACAACAGGATCCCCAGACCAATCGACGACTTGATCGTGCCGTCGCGCAGCAGGCCGGCTTCGGTAATGCCGAGATGCAGCGCGTAGGGCGTCGCTCGCTCGCGCAAACGCTGGTCCGCCAAACGATAGGCCTCAACCGTGGTGGCGACGTCGTGGGCTTTAAGCGAAATCGCAATGTCGGTATGCCCGTGCTCTTCGAGCATTTCGACGTGGCGCAACGCCGAGAGCACCATCGCTTCGGCGGTATGGCCGAGCGATTTCTCC
>JABCZE010000025.1 GCA_013289785.1 Vulcanimicrobiota bacterium
CTGACGCAGGCCATGCCTGGCGCGCAGGTTACCATCGGGGCGGTCTCACCCGCGGCGGCGGCACTGGGCCCAGGCGGAACAGCGCAGTTTACCGTTCCAATCCAGATCGCCGGAAACGGCCAGTATTTCGATCAGTCGGGCACGACGACGGTCACCGTGCAAAACACGGCGTTGCAGCCGTTTCTTCCGGGACTGCTCTTTTACGACGACGATCCGGAGCACGTCTCGCAGGACGGCGTCCTCTTTCGCGCCACCGTCTCGCTGGCCACGCCGGCGCGCATCTACTACTATCACGACGATCTGGCCGACCCGCGACGGCTCGTTGTGGCGCTGCGTGGCGGCTCCCAAGATCCCACCTCCGTGCAGTTGATCGAGGCGAAGGCGGGTCCGAATATGGACGTCATGCAGGTCGGCGATTCGGTGAGCAAGCGATTTCTGCTGACGGAAAACCAGCACGAAGGGGTCGTGTTGGATCTATCGGGCGACCAGCCGTACTTGCTGACCGATCTGCCGATGACGGCTCGCCAACTCGTTGCCGGAACCGCCGACTTGCGCGTCCTCTCGGGCGGTCCGGTTGAGGTAACGGTGCTGGCCGTTTCGCCCGGCGTCGATCCGCGCACGCTGCTCGACGGGCCCGTGCTCCCCGGCGACGGGCACCACCGCAGCGGTGCGTTTTCGATTGCGGGCTTCGGCAGTGAGAGCCTGAGCTTTTCGGCCGGCGGCGCGGACGCGACGACCGTTATCGGCGACACCGATCCAACGCCGCCTAACGTGACCCCGGCGGCGGATGGCCGCGACTACGGCGACTACGGCATTCTGCACACGATCGATCTGACGCTTACGAATCCGAGCGCGCTAGCGGCCACGGCCTACGTTTTCTTGCAGCCGCTCGCGGGGCCGGCGCGGGGAAGCTTCTTGATCGACGGGAACGTCGTGGCGATTGGATGCGTGCGCGTGCCATCGCGGTATCAGGTTACGGCGTTGAACTTGTCGCCGGGGCAAACGTCGCACGTCGTTCTGCAGACGATGACCGACGGCGGCTCGTTCTATCCGGTTCGATTGGGAGTGACGGCAACCGCGCCGCTTCCGAGCGCGCCGCCGGTTAACGCGCCCGACGGCTGTTTTCCCAAGCCGCAAGCCTCCCCGGGCCAATGAGCACCGACGGTGAATCGAAAGTCATTCTGCTCGTCCGATTGCTCAACGCGATCGACCAGGGGAATCACTCGTTCGAAAGCCTCAAGGACCGTATCGCCGAGGGGGAGCGCCGCCCCAGCACGCGCAGCCTCCGCCGCTATCTCGCGATCTTAGCCAATGCCGGCTTTCCGCTCTACTTCGATCGTGCCGCGAATCTCTATCGTTTCGCCGAGGGCTACAGCCTCAAACGGCTCGACCTCAGCAGCGGCGAGCTCTTTGGATTGGTCGCGTTGCGTTCGCTGGGCGCGAGTATTGGGGGCGCCATCGGCGCATCGATCGACGACGTCGCCGAGAAGCTTGTCGGGAGCGCGGGGCGCACGGCACGTGCTCGAGTCGACGAAGCCTCGCCGATGGCCTTCCGGCTCTCGGGGATCTCGCTCGACAAAGGCGGCGAACGCGCTTTTGCGCTGCTCTCCGCGGCGGAGCGTTCTTCGCGCAGCGTCCGCTTCAAATACCGCGATAAAGAAGGGCGGAGCTCCTCGCGCCGGGTGGATCCCTACGGCTTCATCATCAACGCGGGGCGCGTCTACTGCGTCGCGTACGACCATACCCGCAAGCAGAAGCGGACGTTTGCGGTCGACAACGTGAGCGAGCCGGTCGTCCTCGCACGAACCTTCGTGCGGCCTAACGACTTCAACGTCGAAGAATATGCCGCCGCGTCAATCAGCGGCGTCCTGCACAACGACGAAACGACCGAAGTGCGCGTGCGTTTCGCGCCGCGCGTTGCAAAGGCCGCGGCCGCCGCTCGCATCGTTGCAGATTTTCGCGTCGAGCCGGGCGCGGAGGGTTCGACGGAGATCGCCTATCGCGTCGCCGACGTCGACGAGCTGGTGCGCTGGGTGCTCGGCTGGGGCGCGCAAGCGGAGATCCTCGGCCCCGAATTCGTCCGCGAGCGCATCGCCGCCGTCGCAGCCGAGATCGTGGCGAAGTATCGATGACGTTGAGATGATCTACCTGGACGAGGCCCAAGTCCGCGCTCTGCTCCGTTGGGAAGAGCTGATTCCCACGATGGAGCGGGCGCTCGCACAATTTTCGCTGGGCAACGTATTGCAGCCGGTGCGTAACGTCCTCACCGTCGAGGAGGGGAAGCGCTACTTCGGCATCATGCCCGCGGTGGCACCCGATGTCATGGGCCTCAAAGCGGTGAGCTTCTATCCGGCCAACGAGGGCAGCCCCACACCGACGCACCAGGCGATCGTGCTGCTCTTTCGCACCGATAGCGGCGAGCCACTGGCCGTGATGGACGGGCGCTTGATTACCGAGATGCGGACCGCCGCGGTGTCCGCGGCGATCACTAAATACTTGATGCCGGCACAGAGCCGAGTGTTGGCGCTCCTCGGCAGCGGCGTACAAACCCACTCGCACCTAGCGGCGCTGTCGAGCATTCACCCGTTCGAGGAAGTGCGCGTCTGGAGCCGCACGCCCGAGCACGCCGCGGAGTTCGCGCGTCGCCGCGGCGCCGTGGCGATGGAGGCCGAGGCAGCAGTGCGGGGAGCCGACGTCGTCGTTGTTGCCACCAGCTCGCAAGAACCGGTCCTGCGTGGCGCGTGGCTTAAGGAAGGCGCGCACGTGAACGCCGTCGGCGCTAACCGGCCGACGTGGCGCGAGCTTGACGACGACGCAATGCGCCACGTCGTGGTCGTTGACTCGCGTGAAGCCGTGCTGCAAGAGTCCGGCGACGTGATTCTTTCCGGCGCGACCATCTACGCTGAGATCGGCGAAATTTTCGCTGGAACCAAGCCGGCTTGCGCCGCCGAGACAACGATTTTTAAATCCGTCGGCATCGCCACCGAAGATATCGCGGCCGCCCGCCTAGTTTACGAAGCGGCGGCCAGCAATTAGCGAAACCCGTCGGAGCGAAGCCCCGACGGGTTCCGACGTATTCACGCACTTGCCTCGCCTGTTTGGCTACCTGGTCGGAGAGCCCCACCGACGCTGGCAAGCGGTTTGGTCTCAGTTACGGAATCACTGCTTATCGCAACGTTTCACGTTGTGCATCGACCGCGAACGACACGTTCGTCGCACTTCAAATTTGGAATTCGAAGCTCGCAAATAGTAACACGCACAAACGGCGTGGACAAGCGCCTTCTCGGTGTAATTCACAAGCTGTCCACAAGTTTTTTTCCTTATGCACATCGAAAGTAGCAGCCATGCAGCTCCTATTGTTGCTTCTGGTCTTGCTCGTCGCGCCCCAACCACCCAGGGTGGTGGCGCAGAGCCTCTTTGGAGGTTTGCCGATCGACGGCATTCACTGCGACCGCGCAGAGGGTTCGGTCGAGCACATTCACACGCAGCTACAGCTCTTTAACCGTGGGCATCAGGTGCCCGTGCCGGCCCAGATCGGCATTCCGCAATCCGGGACGTGCCTCTACTGGCTCCATACGCACAACGAGGACGGCTTTATCCACATCGAGTCGCCGGTGAAGCGCCCCTTCACGCTGGGCGAGTTCTTCGACATCTGGGGGCCGAACTTGAGTTGGACGGAAGCCGGCGCGGTAACGGCACCCCACGGTGGGCGGCTCAGCATTTGGGTCAATGGAACCCCATGGCACGGGCACGATCCGCGCGACATTGCCCTGCGCGACCACGAGACGATCGTCATCCAAAGCGGCCCGCCGTTTGCAAAGCCGGTGCACGCTGATTGGTCGCGGCTCTGATCGAAATCGACGGCCACCACCTCACGCTTGAAGCGATCGAGGCCGTCGCGCTCGGGGCGCCGATCACGATTTCACCGGCAGCCCGCGAGCGCGTCGTGCGCGCCCGCGATTTTGTTGACAGTCATCTCGCCGCAGGAGAGCCGATCTATGGCGTGACGACCGGGTTCGGTCGGCTCGCCAACATCGTTATTGCGCCCGAAGATGCAGCCGAGCTGCAACTTAATCTGGTCCGCAGCCACGCCGCCGGAACCGGCGCGCCGCTGGGAGTTCCCGTGGTGCGCGCGGCCGGCGTCCTGCGTGCCAACTCGCTCTCGGCCGGCCATTCGGGGATCAAGCCGGAAACGCTCGACCTGATCGTCGCCATGCTCGAACGCGGCGTCACGCCGGTCGTGCCGTCGGTCGGCTCTCTCGGTGCTAGCGGCGATCTCGCGCCCCTGGCGCACATGACGTTGACGCTGATCGGCGAGGGCGAAGCCTATTTCCGCGACGAGCTGCTCCCCAGCGCCGTCGCGCTGGAGCGCGCGGGATTAAAGCCGATCGAACTTGGCGCGAAGGAAGGCCTGGCGCTGGTGAACGGGACGCAGGTGATGACCGCGATCGCGGCGCTGAGCGTCGTGCGGGCCGAGCGCCTCGCCGCCGCCGCCGACGTCGTCGGCGGCATGTCGCTCGAGGCCTATCTCGGCAGCGAGCGCGTCTTCGACCGCCGCATCAACGACCTGCGGCCGCATCCGGGGCAAGAGCGCGTTGCGGCCAACTTGCGCGCCCTGCTGGAGCACTCGGAGATCGTGTGGTCGCACGTCGAATGCGAGCGCGTCCAAGACCCGTACTCGTTTCGCTGCATTCCGGTGGTTCACGGCGCGGTGCGCGACTCGACCGCTTACGTTCGCCGCGTAACGGAAGTCGAAGCAAACTCGGTAACCGACAACCCGCTGGTCTTTCCGGAGGACGGCGTCTTTCTCTCAGGCGGCAACTTCCACGGCGAGCCGATCGCGCTGGCAATCGACTTCCTCAAGATGGCGATCGGCGAGCTGGCCTCGATCGCCGAGCGCCGTCTCTACCTCTTGCTCAACGCAGAGGATCGTGGGCTCCCGCTCTTTCTCACCGAGCGCCGCGGATTGCAGTCCGGCCTGATGATCGTGCAATATACCGCGGCAGCGCTGGTCAACGACAACAAAGGCTTGGCCTGGCCGTCGAGCGTGGATTCAATTCCATCATCTGCCGGGCAAGAGGATCACGTCAGCATGGGCATGACGTCGGCCAACAATCTCCAGCGCGTGCTCGATAACGTGGAAGCCGCGATTGCGTGTGAGTTGCTCGGCGCGATGGTCGCGATCGACCTCCGCCACCCGCTGCGAATGGGCCGAGGAACGCGCGCTGCCCACGAAATCACTCGCGAACGAATTGCGCCCTGGACCAACGATCGCCCTCCGGCGCCCGACATCGCCGCCGCCCGCGAGCTGATCCGTTCGCACCGGCTCGTCGAAGCCGCCGAAGCGGCGACCGGCCACCGATTTACAGGCTGAGGCTCAGCGAGAAGTAGGCGTTAAAGGGATTCGGCAACACCAACGAGTTGGTATCGGCGTACGCCGGAATATAGGAGTTTTGGAAGGCCGGGTTGAGCGGGACGCCGTTGGCCGTCTTGTCGTTGGGTGACGCCCCGTTGTAAAAGTTCGAAACGTAGTAGCTGTTCGGGATGTAGCCGCAGGTAAAGTTGTTCGGTGGAAACTGTTTGGTCCACGGTTCCGACGAACCGCCAAAACAAGCGTTCAACAGATTGGCGAGCAGCACGTTGGCTTTGAGGCGCGGGGTAATCTGATATCCCATTTGCAGGCTCAGGTTCAGCTGACTGGGCTGGCGAAACGCGCCGAATGAGTCGAAGACGCCGGTTTGCGGATTGGGAATGAAGAACTCGCCGGGCGCCGTTCCATTTTGCGTCGCGGACAGGCCGCACGTCGTGTAGTCGGCTTGCGTGAGGCGCGGCGCCGTGGGAATGTGGGAGGAGTTGCGCTTGCAGACTCGCGGGTCGATCCCAAGCACATCTGCGGGGTTGCCGTAGGGCTGGCCTTCGTTGAACGTCATCGCGGGCGTGATGGTAAACTTGTCGTGCTTGTAGTTGACGATCGCGCTCAACACGTTGGGCGATAAGTACGGAAAGTCGAGGCCGACGGGATACCAGCCGTTGCGGTCGAGCAGCGGCTGCGGCGACATCGCGTAGTACGGATTCCAGATTGGGGGGTAGTAGTTCGGCTTGAGCCGGGTGCACTTCGGGTCGGGAAAGACGTTGCCCGCAGTGTTGTGCTCGTAGCACTGCGAGCCGCCGCCGGCCCGCGTGAGGCCGTTGAAGTTGGCAATATCCTGGTTGTAGGGGTCGATCGGGTTGATCGTCGTTCCGGGATAGTTCGCCCACTTCTCCGCGGCGTTCGTGTACGTGTACGAGATCAGAAACGAGAGCCCGTTCTTGTCGAAGTCGCCCTTCGTGAACTCAAGCTCGGCGCCGTCGACGCGCTCGACGCCGGAGTTGAGTCCGCCGCTCAGCCCGAACGGCAGCCCGATACCGTAGACCTGATTGGTCGCGTAACGATAGTACGGCGTTACTTTGATCGACATATCCGTGCCTTTGAAGCGCCGCTCGAACGACGCGTCGTAGTTGTCGGAGTACTGCACCTCGGGATCGTGCACGGGCGTCGTGAATCCGTACTGCCAGAATGCCTGGAAAAGATCGTAGGCGAGATTGTTGGCGGCGGCGTTGTATTGAACTTGATACGTCTCCGGCTCTTGAGCGTAGCGCCCGGCCGAAAATCGCAGCACGGTGTCCGGATTGACGGTATAGGTTGCGCCGAAACGCGGCGTCAGCGCGTAGTCGGCCAGAGTCGGGCTGTAGGTGTTGCTGAGCAGCAGATGGCCGTCTTTGCCGTCGGGATGAACCGTTTGCACCGGATGTGCCGGAATCGAGTTGTCGACGGGACAGTCGAAGCCGACGAAGGGTGTCGCCGGCTTGCCGCTGGCGGGCGGCTCGGGAAGGACGAACGGCGCGAGCGTTACCGGGTTATAGCAGAACTCGCGTTGACCGGCCAGAAACCAGAAGTTTTGGCCGTTGTTCGACGTGTTGGCGAGGTTGTACTCATAGTCTTCGCCGCGTAAGCCGAGATCGATGTTGAGCTTGTCGGTCGGATTCCACAGATCTTCGAGCGCCAGCGAGGTAAAGTTCGGCACGACGTTGTTGAGAAAGCCCGAGTTGCCGGTATAGGTGATCTGCCACGACGCTCCCGGAACCGTTGGTCCCGGTTCGGGCGCCATAAACGAGCCGCTCGTAAGCGGGCTGTTGCACGGCGCCGGCTGCCCGGCCTTGTAATGCTCGCCGAGATAGCTTCCGTTCGCGTACGCGAAGCACTCCGTACCGTTGGTGAGATTCGTCGCGGCGGTACTGAGGAAGTTGTTGAAGTTGGTGTTGTTAAAGCGGTTCGTCGTTGCAGACGTGTAGTTGCCGTCGAAGGTGAACAAGTGTTCGGAGCTTAGCTGATCGGCAAAGGTGAAGGCCAGGCCGCGCGTGTGCGATTCCAGTTCGTAATCGTACGAGGTGACGCCGAAGCCGAAGAAGGGGGTGCCGTAGCTCAGCGGGCTGGTCTGCAGCCAGTCGGAGTAGAACGTGTATCCGTAGATTCTGAAGTAGGCGCTCGAGCCGATGTTCTTCTGGTACTGGAGCTTGGCGATCGACGCGTCGTTCCAGAACCCGTCACGTGCGTCGGGCGGCACGGTCGAAAACGTGCCCGGGGCGCATTCGCCCTTGATCTGCTGGCTGTAGAAACCGTAGGGATCGATGTTGGCGCAGCGATTGCCGGGCGAACCTGGATCGAAGTACGGCACGGGCGCGACGTTGGCCGGACTCTCACCGAAATGCGTGTTGCTGGGCCAGGTCACAAAATCGCCCCAAACCTCCGGCACGTTCTCGCCGTACACGACATCGCTGAGCTGGTTGATGACGTGCGGCCCGAGATCGTTCTGCGAGCTGTAAAACTGGCTCTTGAGCGCCGTGACGTTGTAGAGCAGCTGGACGTCGTCGCGCCCGGCGTCGTGCCGGTGCGGAATGCCGATATGCAGGTTGATGACGCTCTCGCGATCGGCGAGGTTCGAGTAGCTGGCGTATGCCGGTGACAGCGTTTGGTAACAACCCGGATTCGTGTGGACGCCCACGGGGAGTTGCAACGTGCCCGGGAAGCCCAACCTTTTATACCCGAACGGGTTGTACACCGGCGACGAGTTTGGTCCGTCGTACCAGCCGCTCCCTTGCGGGGCGGTGTTCACGCACGTCGGGAAGACGCCGCCGAAAAAGAGGTTCGCCGTGTTAAAAGCGATCGCAGGATAGCCCCAGACGTCGCCGAGATTCGAACCGTTGAATTGGTCGAGGTAGCGGAAATCCTGATTGTATCCGCCGACGCCGATGTAGTAGGAGAAGAGGCGGTCGGGCGTGGCGCCGCCGACTTCAAACTGAAGGTTGTGGTAGTACGTCGTCGAGCCGATGCCCGTATCTACCGTCGCATATCCCGGGAAGGTCCCGGTCTTGATGACTTGGTTGATGAAGCCGGCCAAACCGGTCGCGCTCGAGCCGGCCGTCCCGCCGCCGGTATAAACTTGAAGTTCCTGCTGCCCGAGCGTCCCGGCCGTACTGCCGGGGTAGTTGTCGAACGAACGGTTGACCGGAACGCCGTCGAACTCGTAGCCGATCTGATCGTAGTTCCCGCCGCGAATATAGACCGTTTGATTCCACCCTTGCTGGTTGGGCGGCACGAACGCGCCGGGAACCGCGGCAATCGCCGAATAGGCGCTATTTAGGCTGCCGCCGCCGCCCAAACCGGCTGCCGCCTGCGTTACGGTCGCATTGACCGAATACACGTCGGTCGTGGTTCCGGATTTTACGACGTCCATCGAGGAGCGCGCCGTCACGCGCGCGATCGTTCGCAGCGAGGCCTGGAGCGGAAGGCGAAGCGTCTGCACTTGGTCGGCAAAGACCGAGATGCCGGTGGTCGTGGAAGGCTCGAAGCCGTCCTTGGAGACGGTAATCGTGTAGGTGTCGGGCGCCAGCGAAAGCATCGAAAAGCGCCCCGACGCATCGGTCACAACCGTTAGGGTCTGCGAAGGGCTGATGGCGGTGACGCGGGCCCCGGCGATTGGTCCCCCGCCAACGCGGGCGACGGTTCCGGTAATCGAGCCGGTCGTTCCCGCGAAGGCACGCGGAGTTCCGACCACGCATCCGATCATGAGCGCAAGAACGAAGAGCGACCATCTTGGGCGGCACCTTCCGCACATGCGAGCCCGTCATTCGCTGCGCCGTGCGAGAGGTCTTGTCCGCGGCTCCAAGAATTCCGCGGACCATGAGCGCTATCGCCGGTTCGCGCGTGGTTCGGGCGCCACGCGGTGCGGAACGAACTTGCCTTGGCTGGCCGCAAGAAGCCGCGCTGCGCATGTTGATGAACAACCTCGATCCCGAAGTGGCCGAACGTCCCGAGGATCTCGTCGTCTACGGCGGCAACGGCCGCGCCGCCCGTTCGTGGGAGGCCTTCGACGCGATCGTTCGCACGCTGCGCCGCCTGCGCAACGACGAGACGCTGATCGTGCAAAGCGGCAAGCCCGTTGCGGTCTTTACAACGCACGCTCGCGCGCCGCGCGTGCTCATTGCCAACGCGAATCTCGTGCCGAAGTGGGCGGACTGGAGCGTCTTTCGCGAGCTGGAAGCGCAAGGGCTCACGATGTATGGCCAGATGACGGCAGGCTCGTGGATCTACATCGGCACGCAAGGAATCGTCCAGGGAACCTACGAGACCTTTGCCGAGTTGGGGCGCCGCCACTTCGGCGGATCGCTTGCCGGCCGGGTCGTATTGACGGCCGGAGTCGGCGGCATGGGTGGCGCGCAGCCGCTGGCGGTTACGATGAACGGCGGGATCTGCCTTATCGTCGACGTCGATCGCGCGCGTCTGGACCGCCGGCGCGAGCTGCGCTATCTCGACCGGGTCGCCGAATCCCGCGACGACGCGCTGCTTCAAGTGCAGCGCGCTCGCGATGCGGGCGAGTCCGTCTCGATCGGATACGAAGGTAACGCCGCGGCTGAGTTCGCGCAGCTCTACGAACTCGGTTTTCGCCCCGATGCGGTAACGGATCAAACGTCGGCGCACGACTTGCTCGATGGTTACGTTCCCGCAGGCCTCTCACTCGAAGCCGCCGCCGAGTTGCGCCGGACCGATCCCAACGAATATCAGCGGCGCACCCTGCAAAGTTGCGGCGAACAGGTGCGCGCGATGGTGCGCTACCTCGACGCCGGCGCCATCGTTTTCGACTACGGCAACAACATCCGCGCGCAAGCGCAGCGCGCCGGATTCGAGCGCGCCTTCGATTTTCCGGGCTTCGTTCCCGCGTTCATTCGCCCGCTCTTCTGCCGCGGCTCGGGCCCATTCCGGTTTGCCGCACTCTCCGGCGATCCCAACGATATTGCTGCGTGCGATGCGAAGCTGCTCGAGCTCTTCAGCGACGACGCATCCTTGATCCGCTGGTTACGGTTGGCGCGCGAGCGTATCGCCTTCCAAGGCTTGCCGGCTCGTATCTGCTGGCTCCCCTTTGGGCGCCGCGCGATCGCCGGCGTGGCGTTCAACGAACTCGTTGCCTCGGGTGCAGTGAAGGCGCCGATCGTTATCGGCCGCGACCATCTCGACACCGGCAGCGTAGCCTCGCCCTATCGCGAGACCGAAGCGATGAAAGACGGAAGCGATGCGATCGCCGATTGGCCGATTCTCAGCGCAATGCTCAACACGGCCGCGGGCGCGCACTGGGTGAGCTTTCATCACGGCGGCGGCGTCGGCATCGGCTACAGCCTGCATGCCGGAATGGTAGTCGTCGCCGACGGAAGCGAAGAAGCGCGTGAGCGCCTCGCCTGCGTGCTTACGACCGATCCGGGCCTCGGCGTCATTCGCCACGCCGACGCCGGCTACGACCTCGCCATCGAAACCGCCGACACCGAAGGACTCGATTGGCGCCTTTGATCGCTCGCCAGCGGCCGGATAACGTTCCGCATCGTCGAACTACCAGGTGTCCGGAGGGGTAACGAGATGATTGATTTGCGTTTTGGCCGTTACACTTTAGGCGCCTGCGTGGCCACCGCCATGCTCGTCGGTTGCGGCGGTGGAAACGTCCTTCGACAAG
>JABCZE010000026.1 GCA_013289785.1 Vulcanimicrobiota bacterium
AACTGGACGGAGGCGCGAAAGCACAAGCCTGAAGGCGACGTGCTCGCCGAAGCCGAGCGCCGTCGCGACCTAATGCTGCGACTCGTCGTCGGGCACGAGACGGTCGTCGATCGCATCGAGGGCGGCTCCCCCGAAACGATCGCATGGGCGGAGCGAAGCGACTCGGATAGCCGCTATTCGGTGCATTGCGCGCCGCACGAGGTCGCGGAGTTCTTACGGACGACGCTCTTTTCGCGTACGCCGAGCGTCATCTTGACCAGCGCGACGCTCTCGACGAACGGCTCGTTCGATTTCGTGCGCCGTACGCTTGGAATCGACGACGCGCAAGAGCTCATCGCGACGTCGCCGTTCGACTACGCGCGCCAGGCCCGCCTTTTTATCGCGCCGGCAGACCTCAATCCAAAGTCGGCGGATTTTGCGCGCCGCGCCGCTCCGTTGGTTGAAGAGTGCCTCGATCGAACGCGCGGGCGCGCGTTCGTGCTATTCACGTCGTACGCGCGGTTGCGGGAGGTCTACGCGCTGCTTGCCGATCGACTGGCGTTTCCGGTTCGGTTGCAAGGCCAGCTCCCACGCTCGCACCTCATCGATTGGTTTCGACGGACGCCCGGCGCGGTATTGTTTGCCACCGGAACGTTCTGGGAGGGAATCGACGTCGTGGGCGACGCGCTGTCGTGCGTGATCATCGACCGGCTTCCATTTCCTTCGCCGAGCGATCCGCTGGTCATGGCGCGAGTGCGCGCGCTCGAAGCGCGCGGGCTCGACGGCTTCGAGCACTACATGGTTCCCGCCGCCACGGTGCGTCTCAAACAGGGGTTCGGGCGTCTCATTCGCAGCGGTAACGACCGCGGCCTGATGGCGCTGCTCGACGGGCGGGCGATATCGACGCGCTACGGCGCTACGATTCTGGCAGCGCTGCCGCCGGCGCTGCGAATCGAGCATCTCGACGACCTAACACTCTTCTTTTCGCCGGCCGAAGCCGGCTAATAGGGAAGCTGCGCCTGCGCGACGACGCGCGGGCCGTCCATCAGGGCCAGCTGCTCCATGCGATGGCTCTTGGGTAGATAGAGCATGGCAACCCGGCCGTGCGGTACGACGTCACCCAGCATCGTCTGCGCCCCGTCGTGCATCCAGGCCACATGCAGCGCGTGCGACGCGCCTCGCACCACGATTACATACCACGAGCCATCGGAAGGGTACATAACGTCGGCCGCGAGCGCACCGCCGGCCGGCCGGAAACTCGCCGTGCGATGCGCAGTCGTGGCAAGCCGGTCCATCGCCGCGCTTTGCGAGAGCATCGCATCCTGCATTACGCGATTTCGTTCCCACAGGTACGCCGAGGGAAGAATCCCGATGAGAAACGCCGCGGCGACGGCCGCAAAGCGCCACGGCGCCTGCGGCTGACGCGCAGGCGCGAGAAGGCGTTCGACGCGATTGGTCAACGCTTCCGGCGCTCGCCGGCGCGTTTCCAGCGACGCAATCGTGTCGACGTCGCGTTCCGCTTCGCCGACGAGTTTCGCGCATTCGGCGCAGACCCGCAGGTGTGCTTCCAGCGCGGCGGACTCGGTGGCGTCGAGCGCGCCCAGCGCATAGAGCGCGGCGCGCTCTCCAAAATGCGCGTCGGTCATCGCTCGCCTCCCTCAGATCCAAGGCTCGCGGCAATCTTCCGCAGCCCATGGCTGATGCGGCTCTTGATCGTACCCAGCGGCGCGTTGAGCTCCGAGGCGATCTCGGTGTGGGTCTTCCCTTCGTAAAACGCAAGCGCTACCGCGGCGCGTTGGTCGTCGGGAAGTTTAGCGAAGGCGCGGCGCACGCGGTCGCGCTCGATGGGATCGGCCACTTCGAGTTCTTGATGTTCGACCGGCATCGCGGCGAGCCGCTCCTCTAACCGAAGCCGGCGACTCTGCCGGCGACGTCGCGAGATCGCTTCGTTGCGCACGCAGACCACCAAAAAGCTGCGGAGCGAGCCGCGCCCGGACGAATATGCCGACGGCGAGCGCCACAACCGCGCGATCGCATCGGCAACGCAATCCTGCGCCTCTTCGCTGTTGCTCAGGACGTTGTATGCGACGGAATAGAGCAGCGACGCGTATTCCCGATACGCCCGCGCGAACGCCCAACGCTCGTGTGCCGCGAATGCTACCGCCAAAGCCTCCTCGTCGCCGGACGCCCGTGCCATGGGGTCTCGGGGTTCGACGCTCCTCCCAGGAACGCCGCCAGGCTTCCAAGCGGATGAGAACGCGGGCTACTCTTCCTGCGCGACCTCGATCTTGGCACGCTCGGCCAGTTCGTGAACGACCGAAGAATCAGCCAGCGTCGTCGTATCCCCAAGCGTCCGCCCCTCGGCGATGTCGCGCAGCAAACGACGCATGATCTTGCCGCTGCGCGTCTTAGGAAGCTCTTGAGTAAACGTCACGTACTTCGGGCGCGTGAACTTTCCGAGTTTCGATCCGACGTGATCGCGCAGCTCGTCGGCCAACTCGGGCGTTCCCGTAAGACCGCCCTTGAGCGAGACGAATGCATAGATAGCTTGGCCGGTCATCTCGTCGAGCTTCCCGCAGACCGCCGCCTCCGCGACCCGCGGATGATCGACCAGCGCGCTTTCGACCTCCGTGGTTGAGATGCGGTGGCCGCTGACGTTCATCACGTCGTCGATGCGACCCATGAACCAGTAGTTGCCGCCGGCATCGCGCCGCGCGCCGTCGCCCGCGAAGTAGCGATGCGGCACTTTCGACCAATAGGTCTGCACGTAGCGCTCGTCGTCGCCCCAAATGCCGCGCAGCATGCCGGGCCACGGCTGTGTGAGCACGACGTAGCCGCCACCGCCGAGCGGAACGCTCTCGCCGCGATCGTTGACGATGTCGGCGCCGATGCCGGGTAAGGGCCGCGTCGCACTGCCCGGCAGGAGCGTCGTGACGCCGGGAAGCGGCGCGATCATGATGCCGCCGGTCTCCGTCTGCCACCAGGTATCGACGACCGGCGTGGTGTTCGCGCCGATCCACTCGCGATACCAGATCCAAGCTTCGGGATTGATCGGTTCGCCGACCGTGCCCAGCAGGCGCAACGACGACAGATCGTGCCTTGCCGGATATTCGGTTCCCCACTTCATGAAGGTTCGAATCGCCGTCGGCGCCGTGTAGAGAATCGTGACGCCGTAGCGTTCGACGATCTCCCAAAAGCGGTCCTTATCGGGGAAATCGGGCGTGCCTTCGTAGAGCACGCTGGTCGCGCCGTTTGCCAAGGGTCCGTAGACGATATACGAGTGCCCAGTCACCCAGCCGATGTCGGCGGTGCACCAATAGATATCGCGCTCCGCTTTGAGGTCGAAGACCAGCTCGTGCGTCATCGCGGCCTGCGTCAAGTATCCCGCCGTCGTGTGCTTAATGCCCTTGGGTTTGGCGGTGGTGCCGCTCGTGTAGAGAAGGAAGAGCAGGGCCTCGGCATTCATCGGCTCGGGTTCGCACTCCGTCGATTCGCCGGCGACCAGCTCGCTCCACCAAATGTCGCGCGTCTCGTGCATGAAGACGTCATCGCCTACGCGGCGGGCCACGATGCAGTGCGCGATCGTCGGCGTCCGCTCCATTGCGATGTCGCAATTGCGTTTGAGCGGCACTTTGTTCCCACGGCGCCATCCGAAATCTGCGGTGATGAGCGCGACGCAGCTTGCGTCGTTGACGCGATCGACGATCGATTCGGGCGAGAAACCGCCGAAGATCACGGAGTGAGCCGCGCCGATGCGGGCGCAGGCGAGCATAGCGACCGGCAACTCGGGGATCATCGGCATGTAGATCGCGACGCGGTCGCCTTTGCGAATTCCTAGCTTGCGCAATCCGTTGGCAAACCGGTTGACGTCGTCGAGAAGCTCGCGATACGTGAGCGTGCGGCGATCGCCCGGCTCGCCCTCGAAGTAATAGGCGATCTTGTCGCCCGCTCCCGCGCGCACGTGGCGGTCGAGACAGTTGACCGCTACGTTGAGCTCCCCGTCGCCGAACCATTTCGCAAAGGGTTCGTTCCACTCCAGCGTTTGCGTGAAGGGCTTGCTCCATTCCAGCTTTCGGGCCCAGCCGGCCCAGAACGCGGTGTAGTCGCGCTCGGCTTGCTCGTAGAGTTCGCCGGTCGCGTTGGCCTGCGACGCAAACTCGGGAGAGGGTGGGAAGCGGCGGTGCTCCTCGAAGAGCGCCTCGATGGCGGAACTCATAGGCGTGTCGCTTACGAGGGCCGCGCGGGCAGGCCTGCCGAATCCTTCGACAAGTCAGGATGACACAGGACAAATAATGCTGGCTGCACTCGTCCTCGCTGCATTGACCGCCCCCGCGCAAACGGGACTTGCAACGATTCAATACGACGCGCCCCCGCCGAACTTCGCGATCGCGACGGCGCGCAAAACGACGTACCTTTCGGATCTACGCGGACGCGTCGTGGTCGTGGATTTTTGGGCGACGTGGTGCGACGTTTGTACCGCCGAACTGAAGGACTTCGTTCGGGCTGCCTCCGTCTTCGGCAAAGGCGTCGCCGTGGTAACGGTTTCCGACGAAATCCCTGGAGTCGCATCGAGCTATCTCGAGCATTGGGACATCGCGTTGCCGCTCGTCGAAGACGAGCAGGGCGCGATCTTTCGCATCTACTCCGTCTCGAAAATCCCGGTGACGCTGGTGCTCGACCCCGCGGGTGCCGTTTCGTACGTTTCCGTTGGCGGCCTGAGCTGGCAAGAACTGGTCCAAGCAATCGACCGCGCCCAAGGTGACCCTACGGCTAGCACTCACGCCGCAGGAGTGCTACAGTAGGGGGCGTGATAGAGAGCATCGGCCTCGACAAGCGCAAGGCGTACATTTTGGCCACGGTGGTTTACGAGTACATCGGGACCGCCGAACCCGTCGGGTCGCAGGCATTGACCCAAAAATACAATCTCGGTATCAGCTCGGCGACCGTCCGAAACGAGATGGCGGAGCTTGAAGCGGCGGGCTATTTGGTGCAGCCGCACACCTCAGCTGGGCGGATCCCCTCCGATGCCGGGTATCGCACCTATGTCGACCGGTTGATGCAGCCCGAAGAGCTAACCGGGGACGACCGCCGGCGCATCCGCGACGAGCTGAGCGACGCCACGCGCGAGCTCGACGAAATCATCGATCACACGACGCGCTTGCTCGGGCGCCTTTCGAACAATTTGGCGTTCGTCACCAAGCCGCAGCAAGAGACGCAAACTTTCAAACACATCCAGCTGATCTGGCTCTCTCCCCACACCGGCGTCGCGATCGTGGTAACCTCGCTCGGCGTCGCCGCGCAGAGCCTCTTCGAGCTGGGCGCCGAAGTGCAGCCCGACGATTTAACGCGTTTCTCGAACGCGCTCAACGCGCGCCTGGCAAACCGGTCGCTTCGCGAGGTCACGGAGAGCGAGATCTCGGGCGCCGCATTCGAAGTGGGCGTTTCGGAGGATCTTCGGGGCGCCGTAGTCACCGCATGCCTCTCGGCACGATCGAACGAGCAGCCCAACATCGCGTCGGCCGGCGCGCAGAATCTTCTCGATCAGCCCGAGTTTCAGGATCTTCGCAAGCTTCGTTCGATCTTGCGGATTGTGGAGGAGCAGAAGACGCTCTACCAACTCGTCGCCGACGCGATGACTGCCGATACCGCGAGCGTCAAGATCGGTCGCGAGCTCGGCAACGAAGAACTTGCGGACCTCTCGATCGTAACGGTGCCCTATCATTTCGGACCTCACGCCTTTGGAATGCTCTCGATCCTGGGCCCGCGACGCATGCCCTATGCGCGTCTCGTGGCGCTCGCCTCCGGCACCGCCGAATCGCTGAGCCAACGTCTCTCCGACGTGGACCACCTTCCAAGCACGTAGCATGTCGGTCACGGACTATTACGAAATCCTTGGCGTTGCTCGCGACGCTTCAGGGGAGGAGATCAAGCGAGCTTATCGCGCCCTCGCGCGGCAGCACCATCCCGACGTTGCCGAAGATAAGTCGAAGGCCGAGCATCGCTTCAAAGAGATCAACGAAGCCTACGAGGTGCTCTCCGATCCGAATAAGCGAGCGCAGTACGACCGCTTCGGATTCGTCGGCAACGGCGCATCCTCGGGGCCGGGCGATTTCGGCTTCGGGGGCGGATTCGGCGACATCTTCGATATGTTTTTCGGCGGCGTGCGCGGCGCGCAGCCGCGCCGGCAGGGCCCGCAGCGCGGTGCCGATCTGCGCTACGATCTCGAGATCACGCTCGAAGAGGCGTTCGCCGGTACGACCAAAGAGATCGTCTTCGAGCGTCTGGCGCAGTGCGATGCGTGCAAAGGAAGCGGCGCCAAGCCCGGGACGGTGGTGACCCCCTGCGATCGCTGCCGCGGCAGCGGAACCGTGCGCATGACGCGACAGACTCCGCTCGGGCAGATGGTCACGCAATCGCCGTGCACGCGTTGCGGCGGCGAAGGGCACGTCGCCGCGCATCCCTGCGAAAGCTGCGCTGGGCGAGGCGCGCGAGACAGCGAGACGCGCTTGACCGTCAACGTGCCGACCGGCGTCGACGATGGTTCGCGGATTCGCATTGCCGGTAGCGGCGAGGGTGGGACGCGCGGCGGAGCGACCGGCGACCTTTACGTCTATTTGAGCGTCCTGCCGCACTCGCTCTTCCGTCGTGAAGGTCGGGACACGTTCGTGGATGTGCCGGTGAGTTTTCCAACGGCCGCCTTGGGTGCGACGATCGACGTTCCTGCGCTCGGCGGCGAGGTCGACGTAACGATTCCGCCCGGGACGCAAACCGGCACGACGTTCCGGCTGCGAGGACTGGGCATGCCCACCGTGCGCGGCGCCCAGCGCGGCGATCATCACGTGACCGTTCACGTCGCGGTGCCGGCGAAAATGAATAAGCGCCAACGCGACGCGCTCGAAGCCTATGCACTTGCCGGCGGCGACGAGATCGACGACCGAAGCTTCTTCGATCGCGTGAAGGACGCGTTCCGTCCCGAGTGATTGCGGCGCGCCGATTTTTCGTCGAGGGCGCGAAGGAGATTGGTGAGTCCGTCGAGATCGGCGGTGCCGACGCCCACAAGATTGCCAACGTCCTGCGATTGACCCCGGGCGATCGTATCGTCGTGATCGACTCGGCGGCCCGAACGTTTACGGCGGCAATCGCCGCCCTTGGGCGCGTCGTGAGTGCTACCATCGAGGAGGAGATCTTCGACGAGCGCGTACCGGCCGCGACGATCCGGATCGACGTTGCGCAAGCCGTGCCAAAAGGGCGCCGGATGGACTTCGTGGTCGAGAAAGGCAGCGAACTGGGCGTCGAATCGTTCCTTCCGTTCTACTGCGAGCGCAGCGTCGGCCGCGACGTCGGCGCCGAGAAAGCGGCGCGCTGGCAGCGGATCGCGCGCGCCGCCGCGCAGCAGTGCGGCCGCAAAAGCGTTCCCGCCGTTCTCGAGGCGATGCCGTATCGAACGCTCCTGGAGCGATTTGGCGAGTACGACGCGGTGCTCTTCGCATGGGAACTCGCGACTCCGGCGCCACTGCCTCGGCGTCTGGCCGAGGCGCTGCCGGCCTCGGGCCGGGTGCTGGTCGTGGTCGGCCCGGAGGGCGGTTTCACGCATGAGGAAGCGGAGCTCGCGCAATGCCGTGGCGCCGCCATGCTCTGGCTCGGCCCGCGCGTTTTACGCACGGACACGGCCGCTCTGGTGCTGTTGGCGGTGATTGGCGCCGTCATGTCGTAAAAACACCGGCACGGCATGCCACTTCCCTTTTCAATCGTCATTCCGACCTACAACGAGGCCGCCGGCATCGAAAAGCTGCTCCGAGCGCTGGCTGCGACCTTCGCCGCGAATGGACTCGATGGCGAGGTCATCGTCGTTGACGATAACTCTCCCGACGGCACCGGGGACGTCGTCGAGCGGCTTGCGCGAGAGTTGCCAGTACGCTGCCTGCATCGCAGTGGAAAGTTGGGCCTCTCGAGCGCCGTGATCGACGGTTGGGCGATCGCACGCAGCGACTCGACCGTGCTTGGCGCAATGGACGCGGACTTTAGCCACGACGTCAACGCGCTTCCCAAGATGGTGCAAGCGCTCGAATCCGGAGCCTATGGGCTGGCGATCGGCAGCCGCTACGTACCCGGAGGCGGGATCGCGAATTGGCCCAAGCGGCGCATCGTCGTTTCTCGAGTTGCCTGCTGGCTGGCGCGGCCGCTCACCAACGTCAAGGACGTGACCAGCGGTTTCTTCTTGGTTCGGCGCGACGCGTTGGCGGGAGTCGTGTTAGATCCGATCGGCTTCAAGATCGGCCTCGAAGTCATTGCCAAAGCGCACTATGGAAAGGCTATCGAGGTTCCATACGTCTTTACCGACCGCGTTGCCGGCGAGTCGAAGCTCAACGAACGAGAGATATTTAACTATCTCAAGCAGCTCGGAAAACTCTACTCCACTTGGCTGCGTCCGAAGCGCACGAAGGAGCGAGCCGCTTAGTGCCGCGGCCCGACTGGTTGCCGGCCCGCCGCACCAAGGAGAATCACGTTTCGGATGAGGCGTTGTGGAGCAAGTGTCCGAAGTGCGGCGAGGTGCTCTACCGGCGCGATTTAGCGGCGAATCTCTTTGTGTGCACCCGCTGCGGCTATCACTTTCGCATGCGAGCGTACGATCGAATTGCCTCGATTGCCGACGGCGAGTTTACGGAGTTGGGGGCCGACGTGTTACCCGGCGATCCGCTGGACTGGTCCGACAGAAAGAGCTATCCGGCAAAGCTCAAAACCGACCGCGAGCGCAGTGGCCTTTCCGAGTCCGTCGTGTGCGGGTTTGCCTCCGTTGGAGGGCATCGCGTCGGTTTAGGCGTGATGGACTTCCATTTTCGCGGTGGCACGATGGGCCAAGTTACCGGCGAACGGATTACGCTGTTGTTCGAGGCGGCGCGGCGCGAACGCATACCCTGCGTTATATTTGCGGCCTCCGGCGGCGCCCGAATGGAAGAGGGTATGCTGGCGCTCATGCAGCTCGCAAAGACGACCGCGGCGGTCTCGCGTTTCATGGCGGACGGCAACTTTTACCTCGTCGTGCTGACCGATCCGACCAGCGGCGGCGTCTCCGCCTCGTTTGCTTTTCAGGCCGACGTGATCGTTGCCGAATCCAAAGCGATGATCGGTTTCGCGGGACGGCGGGTGATCGAGCAGACGATCCGTCAGCGCCTGCCCGATCAGTTTCAAACTGCCGAGTTTTTGCTGGAGAAGGGCGCGATCGATATGGTCGTCGAGCGCTCCGATCTCAAAGATACTCTCGTTCGGCTGCTCGAGTACGCCGACCATGAGTAACAATATCATCGTCGAGCGCGAGCGAAGCT
Organism: Vulcanimicrobiota bacterium; assembly: GCA_013289785.1. Classification (GTDB taxonomy): domain Bacteria; phylum Vulcanimicrobiota; class Vulcanimicrobiia; order Vulcanimicrobiales; family Vulcanimicrobiaceae; genus Cybelea. The sequence goes on from JABCZE010000026.1 coordinate 9,303, forward strand.
TGGTCGAGCTGGAACGGCGCATCGCCGAACTGCGCGAGGCCTCAGCTGCACAGCCGCTCGACATGTCGAGCGAGATCGCCGCGCTGGAGCAAAAGTACCAGCAGATCCTGCACGAACTGTTCGGAACGCTCTCGCCCTGGGAGAAGGTGCACATGGCGCGCCATCCCAATCGGCCGACGTCACTGGACTATATCTCGCGTTTCGACCGGTTCGACGAGCTGCACGGCGACCGGCACTTCCGCGACGATCCTTCCATCGTCGGCGGTTTTGGGACCCTGCGGTCGCGCAACGTGATGGTGCTGGGTCAGCAGCGCGGACGCGATACGAAGGAGAACTTGCGTAGAAACTTTGGGATGCCCGCGCCGGAGGGCTATCGCAAGGCGACTCGTCTGGCCCGGCTCGCATCCCGATTGCGACTGCCGATCGTGACCTTCGTCGATACCAAAGGCGCCGATCCCGGCATCAGCTCGGAAGAGCACGCGCAGTCGGAAGCGATTGCTATTTGCCTGCAGGCCTTTACGATGGCGACGGTTCCGATCGTGGCGACGATCGTCGGCGAGGGCGGCTCGGGCGGCGCGCTCGCGCTGGCAATCGCCGACTTCGTCATCATGCTCGAACACAGCACGTATTCGGTCGCTTCTCCCGAGGGCTGTGCTGCGATCCTGTGGTCGGATGCGAGCAAAGCGGAAGAAGCGGCGGCTCACTTGAAGTTAACGGCTGATGATTTGCAGCGGTTCGGTATCGTGGACCAGATACTCCCCGAGCCGTTGGGCGGCGCGCACCGCAACGCGCGTGACGTCGTGACGCAGACGCTCGGTGCCGTCGACGCGGCGCTCGCGCGCTTGGCGTCCCTGACGCCGGAAATGCTCTTGGACCAGCGGTATCGAAAATACCGTCGATTGGGAGAATGGCAAGCAGAAGGATTGGAACCCGTTCGAACGGCGCGCTAAGACGCGCGCGCCCTGTCCTCCGCGCCGCCGGCCGTCTGCTGGCAGCGGCAGTCGTCCTACTCCTCGTCGTGCTCGTGGTCGTCCAGTTTGCGCGCGCAATCGGCGACGACCTCGCGGCGGAACGTCAGCTTTCGGCGATTCGCGCGGACATGGCCTCGCTGCAACGGCAACGCGACGAACAACTGCGAGAGTTGCGCCGGCTTCGGGATCCGGAAGGTGCCGTTCCGGAGATCCACGACCGCCTGCGCCTCGTGCGGCCAAACGAGGCTCTCATCTTCGTATCGCCCCAACCTGCCGCGTCGCCGTGAGCGACACGCTCAAAGGAGTCGTCATCAACCTCAACGCCTACGGAGCGACGGTTCGCCTCGAAGGAGGCGACCTCGCAACCGCGAGCGCGTCCGACGTAGCGGAGCATCGCGATCACTATCAGCGCTCGCTGTTGCGGCGCAAACGCTTGGCCTTTGAAGTTCGGCGCGACGGCCGGCGCGCCTCGGTTTCGCTCGCTCCGCAAATCAGCGACGACGATCTCGAGGAGCAGATCGCTTCGTATCTCAAGAGCACGCAGGGATGGGAGCCGGCCGACGCGATGCCGGCGGCCGAACGCCACTTC
>JABCZE010000027.1 GCA_013289785.1 Vulcanimicrobiota bacterium
TCATGCTCGAAACCGGCCAGCCGCTGCATTTTTACGATGCACGTACGATCCATGGCGGGCGTTTGATCGTCCGCAGCGCCCGCGACGGCGAGAAGATCGTCACGCTCGACGACGTCACGCGAACGCTTTCCCCGCAGGCGCTCGTTATTGCCGACGACGAACGGCCGCTCTGTCTTGCAGGACTGATGGGCGGCGCGGTAAGCGAAGTCGGTCCCGAAACGACGGCGATCGTTCTCGAAGCGGCCAACTTCAACGGCGCGCGCGTCCGGCGCATGAGCAACGCGCTCGCGCTGCGCACCGAGGCGTCGGCGCGCCACGAAAAGTCGCTTCCGGTGGCACTGACCGACCTGGGAGCCGCGCGCGCTGCGACCCTCTTGCGCGATCTCGGGGCAACGGTCTACCGGCCGCACGCCTACGGCGAGCCGGTAACGCGCGCGGCGGCGATCGCGCTAAAAGTTGCCGACGTGCAACGCCTGCTGGGTTTGCCGCTTACACCGCAAACGATCGAGCACCACCTCGTGGCGCTCGGTTGCGAGATTGACCGCGTCGAGCCTGAGACGTTTGCGGTTATTCCGCCGCCCTGGCGTAACGACTTGGCGATTGCGGCCGACTTGGTCGAAGAGGTCGCGCGCATCGAAGGCTACGAACGAATTCCCGTCGTCGTCCCGTCCGTTGCAGCGCATGAGATTTCGAGCGCCGCCTTTGACCTCGAAAGCCGGATCGCACAGGCCCTCGCCGGCTTGGGGTATCGCGAAATCGTCACACAATCGCTACGCGGGGCCGGATCGGTTGAAGTTCGAAATCCGCTCTCCGACGAGCAGCGGTTTCTGCGCGATTCGCTCGCGCCGGGAATCGTCGAGTATCTCGCGGAGAACGCGTCGCCGCTGCGCGTCTTCGAGATCGGCGAGGTCTTCGGCTCGGCTCAGAACGGCCTGGTCGAGCGGTCGCTGCTGACGTTCGGCTTTTCGGCCGACTCACTCGAGGAGCCGCCGTGGCGCGACTCCAATTTTCTTGCGCTCAAAGGCGATTGCGAGCAGCTCCTGCGCACGGTCACCGGACGCGACGCCGACGTGACGCGCGGCGTGCAGCCCGGGCTTCATCCGGGAAAGACGGCGCTGGTTACCCTCGATGCGCGCGAGGTCGCGCATTTGGGGCGCGTCGATCCACGAACGGCGAAGGCCGCTGGGTTGCGTCGCCCCGCGTATCTCTGCGTCGTCAACATCGCATCGTTGCCGGCGTACGAGACGCCGCGCTATCGCGTGCCCTCGAGATATCCCTCGACGTATCGCGACGTCGCTTTGGTCGTCGATGCCGGCGTCAGCGCCCGCGACATCGAGCGCGCGATCGCTGCCGCCGCCGGCGGCCTCTGTACCGGCGCCACCGTGTTCGACGAGTATCGCGGTCCCCAGATCGGCGAGGGGCGCAAGAGTCTGGCGACCCGGGTAACGCTGCAGCGCTTCGATGCGACCATCACCGACGAAGAAGCCGACGCGGCCGTTTCGCGGTTGCTCGACGCGCTGCAAGAAGAGTTTGGAGCGGAGATCCGGACTTGATCGCGGGCATTGCCTGGCCCGATCTGATTATCGTCATCATCCTAGGGATTGCGGCGTTCAAGGGCTACTCGCGGGGCTTCGTTTCCGAGCTCGGCGGAGCCGTCGCGGTAACGGGCGCCTTGGTCACGCCGTGGTTTTACAACGGAAGCTTGGACGCAGCCATCGAGCAGGTGACGAAACTTGGCCCGGGCTCGGCGCACGTTGTCGGAATGTTCGGCACGGGGCTGTTCACATACGTCATCATTATCCTCGTTGCGCGGCTGCTCGGCACGATCGCCAAGCTTCCCGTCCTAGGCCTCGGCAACGCGCTCGGCGGCGCGCTCATCGGCCTCTTGAAGGGTGCGATCCTCTTATGGCTGGTGCTTTTCATCGCGCTCTTCTTTCCGCTCTCGCCGGACATTCGCGACGGCCTGCATCAGAGTCGCTTGGCGCCATACCTGGTCACCTACGACCCGCTCTTGGATGACGCAATGCTCTCGACGATCCCTTGGTTCGCGCGCCCGTTCGTCCTGCCGTACTTTAGGCGACACCACTTGTGAGTTCGAGCTGCGCCGCCTCGATCGCCTCGAAGGCCGTTTGTAAATCGCTTGCAGCCACGTCTCCCATCGTACCGAAGCGTACGATCTTTCCCGCAAGCTCGGCCTGACCGCCGGAGAGCACGATACCGTACTCCTCACGCAACGTTCGCAGAAGCGGCCCCGGATCGATGCCGGGCGGAGGATAGGCGGCAACGACGGTGTCGGAGTGCGCCCCGGGGTGCGAGAGCAGCGTAAAGCCCAAGCGTTGCAGTTCTGAGCGCACGAAGCCCGCAAATCCGGCGTGCCGTTCGAAGGCCGCCTGCATTCCAGCCGCGTGATACGCAGCCAGCGCAACGTCGAGCGCGAAAAGAATGGAAATCGGCGGCGTCCACGGCGTTTGGCCTATGTGCGAAAACTCGAGCGCGCGGCGCAGATCGAAGTAGAAGCGCGCCAGCGCGCGGTTCTCCAAACGCGCTCGCGCACGCTCGCTCAAGGCGACCATGGCGACGCCGGGCGGCGCGGCCAAAGCCTTCTGGGAAGCAGTCGCCACCGCATCGTAACCCCACTCGTCCATGCGAAACTCGCTCGCTCCGAGGCCGCTCACCGAGTCGACGAGCGTGATCGCGCCGTGAGCGCGCAGCATCGGCGCAAGCGCCGCCATATCGTTGGCAACGCCGGTCGAGGTCTCGTTGTGCGTCAGCAGAACCCCGGTGATACGCCTGTCCGAATCCGCGTGGAGCCGCGCTTGCAGCGCCGCCGGATCGACCGCCGCTCCTAGCGGCGTCTCTAACGTCTCGACCGTGCAGCCGTAGCTCGCGGCGATACCCGCAAAGCGCTTTCCGAACGAACCGACCGGACACGAGAGCAACCGCTCCCCCGGAGTAAACAAATTGGCGACCAGCGCTTCCATGCCGCCGGTGCCCGAACTTCCAAGGATCGCGATCTCGCCGCGAGTCCCGAAGACCGGGCGTAAAGCCCTGATTATACGCTCGAGCATGGCGGCGAACTCTGGTCCACGGTGATCGATCAGCGGGCGGTCCATCGCGCGCAGGACCGGCGGCGCCACCATCACCGGCCCGGGAAGGAATAGCAGTTGCCTCGGCATCGAATACTGCTTCGATGAATGTCGAAAGCATCCGCTTGACCGAACTCTCGGCATGCGCGGGCTGCGCCGCGAAACTTGGCGCGGCGGAGCTGCGCGGCGTGATGGAACGCGTCTCGCCCGCGACGAATGCGCGCGTGCTCGTGGGATATGGAAATGGCGACGACGCCGGCGTCTATTTGCTGCGTGAGGATCTCGCGCTCGTCCAAACCGTAGACTTCTTTCCACCGATCGTCGACGATCCGTACGACTTTGGGAGAATAGCGGCAACCAACGCGCTCTCCGACGTCTATGCGATGGGCGGCAAGCCGTTGACCGCGCTCAATATCGTCGCCTTTCCCGAAGATCTCGACCTCGCGATTCTCGCACAGATTCTCGAGGGCGGAGCGGCCGTTGCGAACGATGCAGGTGTCGCAATCGTCGGCGGCCACACGATCAAAGACGCCGAGCCGAAGTACGGCATGGCGGTTACGGGCATCGTCGATCCACACCGCATCGTTACGAACGCCGGCGCGAAGTCCGGCGACGTGCTGGTCCTCACCAAGCCTTTAGGGGCGGGAATTCTCACGACCGCGCTGCGCCGCAACGTCATCGCGCCGGGCGATTTGGTCGAAGCCGTTCGTTGGATGACGACGCTCAACGAGGCCGCGGCCGCAGCCATGCTCGCCGCCGGCGCACGCACGGCTACCGACATCACCGGCTTCGGTTTGCTCGGCCATGCCGAGAGTATGGCGCGCGCGTCGCGCGTGCGCCTTCTCTTCAATTCAAAGGCGGTACCGATGATGGCGCGCGTGCTCGAACTCATCGCCGACGGCATCGTCCCCGGCGGCACGCGCCACAACGCGGAGACGCACGCGGGCTTCACCGAATTCGCACTGCCGGTCCCTGAGGCCGTGCGAATGGCACTCTCCGATGCGCAAACGTCCGGCGGGCTGCTGATCGCCGTTGCGCGCGAACGTCTCCCGCTCCTCCTGGGCGAATTGAACGACCGCAGCACGATGGCTGCGGTCGTCGGCGACGTTTGCGAGGGTTCCGGAATCGAAGTGCGCTGAGCGGATAAAATAGATGCCGTTACCGGCGGACGAGCCATGCGGGGATCTTGTTTTGCGGGCGCGCGGGGTGCTTGAGGTGCGCCAGCGTCGGCATCTTGATATCGACCTGGGGCAGCCGATCATCGCTCACGCCGTGCGGACGCGCGACGATGCGGTAGTCGAAGTCGAGCGACGACCGGCCTCGCTCGAGCTCGCGCACGACGAAACCTCGTACGTACTTCGCCGCCACGTACAGGCCACGTGTATCGCCGTCGGGCGTCAGAAAGACCTGATAGCCGCGATGCGCGTCGATCGTACTTGCGAAGGCCGAGTCGAAACGGACCGCGCCCTCGCCGTCGACCAATCGAGCCGTTCCGGTATCTTCCATCGTTGCCTGCGCGGTCATCGCGACGCTGGCGGCCAGTCTTTCTCCACCGTGCGAGACAATGACCGTCTTGTAACCACCCTTCGCCGTCACCGAGCCGGAAAAATTTCCGTCCCCCGAGCCATCAACGTAGAACTCTCCCGTTGTGCTGCTGCCATCAGTGTTATAGGCGACGAATGGATAACCGCTCGTGCCGTCATCGTTTTCGGCCTCCAAAGCGGCGTAGCAACATAATCCATTTTCAATAAAGGCGCCCTCAGCCGGTCCGTAAGCGTAAACGCCGGGGCTCCCGGAGGTCGAACCCGATTCGGCGTATAGGCCGTTGGAGTTCGTGCTGTAGCCGTATACCCCGGGATAATTCCCGTTGATTGACTGGCCGTAGACCCCGATTGGGCCATAGCCATAGACAGCGGGAACCTGGCCGCTGTACGCCGAGGACGCGCCAAAGACTCCAGTGCTTTCCGAAGAGAAACCTGCGGCCCCGTATCCAGTCGTAGCGGTACCGTAGGTACCGAGACCTGAAGTTGCTTCGCCGAAGAGCCCGGCTCCCTCATTGGACTCTCCCAGCAGCGCACTCCCATTACTGCTCGTATTACTTACCGTAAAGCAATACGAGGTCAAGCCGGTCTTGCTGCACGTATAAGACGTCTTCTTGTCCGGATGGACGATGCGCGCACCCGAAGCGATACCGGCGCTCGAGAGCGCGATGCTCGAGCCCAGGAAAAGTGCGCCCAGCCCGCTCACGACGGCGGCCTTAGCGATCAGTTTCATGTTGTCTACTCCTCAAAAGATCGCGAGGGAAACTTCCCCGCTGGCTCCAGCCTACGAGAGCGGCGTTTCAGGAGCGTTCCGAACGTGCCGGGTAGACGAAAAAGGCGTCACCGCCGGCGAAAGGAAAGGCTCGCGCGTCATGTTGGAGATGCGGCTCCTTGGACAAGGCCGAATCTTTGACGAGCGCGCCGAGATCAAGGTCGCCAGCCGTCGCTGGACCCTCCCGCTGCTCGCCTACCTCCTCTTGCAGCGCGGGAAGCCGATTCTGCGCAAGCGTCTCGCGTTTGCGCTCTGGCCGGACGACCCGGAAGAGACCGCGCTGGTCAACCTGCGCCGCAATCTGCACCGGCTGCGCGAAATGCTGCCGGCGCGCAGCGACGAGGCTCCATGGATGAACGCCGAGGGCGACACCGTTGCGTGGAACCTGTCGGCGCCATGCCGCGTAGACTTTCTCGAATACGAGGAGATGCGCGCCGACCCCGCGCGTCTCGAACAAGCCGTCGCGCTCTACGCCGGTGACCTGCTCGAAGATTTCTTCGACGACTGGGTCGCCGCAGAGCGAGAGCGCCTGCGTGGTTTGTACCAGGCGGATCTCAGCACGTTGATCGTGGCAAAGCGCAGCCGGCGCGCTTTTGTCGAGGCCGGGCAGTTTGCCGCGCGGCTGCTGCAAACCGATCCCTGGCGCGAAGACGCGCTGCGAGCGCTGATGTCGGTTCGCTACGAAGCCGGCGACGCAGCCGGGTCGCTCGCCGAGTTCGATCGCTTCGCTCGCCTGCTCAACGACGAAATGGGCGCCGCTCCTATGCCGGAGACCATTGCCCTGCGTGACGCCGTCGCCCGGGGCGACCCAATCTTCGCGACGTCAGAAACGGAAGGCGGCGAGATAAAACGCCCAACCGACGGCCTTCCATTCGTCGGCCGCGAAGAAGAGCTGCAGAACTTGCGCGCCCGATGGACGCGCGCGGCGAGCGGGAACGGCGGGCTGCACTTCGTGAGCGGTGAGGCGGGGATCGGAAAGAGCCGCCTCGTCGCAGAGCTTGCGCTGCGCGCCGAGGCGGAAGGGGGTCGCGTGATCGCCGGCACGACCAGCCGGCCGGAACGCACGCCGTATCAGTCGTTGAGTACCGCGTTGCGCAGCCGGTTGCCGCTGGTCTCCGGCATCTCGCTGGCGCCGCCGCTGCTCGCGGCGTTGGCCGAGCTCGTACCGGAGTTGCGCTCGTTTCGCGACGACATCCCGGCGGTCGCGCCGCTCGATCCCGAACTCGAGCAGAGCCGGCTCTTCGACGCGCTCGCACAAACGCTCGTCGGCCTTTCGCGGCCGCGGCCGCTGATCGTCATCTTGGAAGACCTGCATCGCGCGGACGCCACGACGATCGACGCGCTTCGCGGCATCGTTCCGCGGCTTGCCCGTTCTGCGGCGCTGATCGTGGCAACCTATCGGTCCGAAGAGGTGACCCGAACGCATCCGCTGCACGCGCTCGTGCGCGAGTTTGAAGGCAACGCGGCGAGCACCGAAGTCCGTTCGTTCACCGATGCCGACGTGAGGGCGATCGCCGAGGTGATCGCTCCCAAAGAAGCCGCGCGCCCGGGATTCGTCGAAACGCTCGCGCGGCAAAGCGGAGGCAACGCGCTATTCGTCACGGAGCTCTTGCGCGAAGCCCGGCGCGCCGGGCACGAGCAGACGACGGCGCCCGCGAGCGTTGCCGCGATTATCGCTCAGCGTCTGGATTCGCTCGCGCCGGCAACGCGCAAGGTCGCCGAAATCGCCTCGGTCGCGGGGGAAGCCTTCAGCGTCGGCATCGTGCAAGAGATCGCGGGTTTTACACAAGGCAAGGTACTTGACGCCCTCGACGAGTTACTCGACCGGCACATCGTTCGCGAGTCCGACGATCGCGGCCGATGCGAGTACGCCTTTACGCATCATCTCGTGCACGGCGCCGTCTACGACGAGAGCCCGCCCGAGGCGCGCGTCCGCCGGCACCGGCGAGTTGCGGGCCTGCTCGACGACGCCTCCGCACCCGGCTACGAAGAACGCGTTGCCGAAGTGGCGCTGCATTACGAACGAGGCGGCGAGCTCTCGAAGGCCGCCGCACGATACGCGCGCGCCGCGCGCCGGGCCGCTCAACTCTACGCGAATACCGAAGCGCGGGATCTGATCGGCCGAGCCCTGGCGCTTGGGCAGTGGAGCGAGCGCGAGCGCTTCGATCTGCTGATGCTTCGCAGTGCGATGCACGCCAATCTTGGTCACCTCGACGCGCAGAACGCCGACCTGGACGCAGCCGAGGCGCTCGCGGCTCAACTCGACGCCGACGCGCGCTGCGCCGTCCTCGATCGGCGCATACGGCTTGCGACGCGCCAAGGCAATCATGAAATCGAACTCAAGGGGATCGAGCGCCTGACCCAAGAAGCTGCGCGTGCCGCCGGCGAGCGATGGGCCGCCGTTGCCGACGAGCTGCGCGCGAGACTAGAAGAACGAGGCGGCGAGTTCGAGCTTTCGGTCGAAAGCGCGCTACGCGCACTGCAGCGCTTCGAAACGGCCGGCGACGAAGAAGCTCGCGCTCGGCTCGGCGCCTACGCAGCACGAGTCAGCATGATGATCCCTGGGCGCGGGATGGAAGCCGCCGATTTAATGCACGAGGCGCTGCGCATTTCCGAAAAGGAGAGCGCGGCGGCGGCGCGCTGGGCCGTGCTCTATGACGCCGCGGTCATTGCGTACGAGCGGCACGAACATCAGCGATCCGTGGAGCTGAGCAAAGCGGCGCTCGACCTTAGTCAAAAACTCGGCAATCGCGTCTACGAACAGAATTCGCGCCGCAAGCTTGGGGTGGCGCTGTGGAGTTCCTGGCGCATCCCCGAAGCGTTCGAGCATCTCAGCGAGTCGGCGCGCCTTGCGGACGAGCTGAGTCTCGCGCAGGCCCTCCAGGGCACCGCGTGCGACCTTGGCGCCCTGCTGATCCCCGTCGGCGACTTCGAAAACGGCATCCGGTGGAGCCGGCGAGCAATGGAAGCTGAACGATCGGCCTCGACGAAACGCACCTCCGCCGCGGTAGCAGCCGTCGCGGCCGTCAACATCACCGAGGCGCAGTACCTGCGAGGCGACATCGAGGCGCTTGCGACAGCGATCGACGAAGCGGCGCCGCTGGTTGCGCGCCTGCCGAAGTCTCGTTTCCGGAGTGCCTTCCTCCAGGCCGAAGGCCGGCTGCTCCGTTGCCGCCGCGATTTCGATTCGTCGCTTGCAAAACTGGAGGAGGCGTTCGCGCTGGACGAGCGTCTGGGCCGATGGGAGAACGCCGCGCAAGAACTCGACGATCTCGCGCTGACCTACCTCGGGGCCGGACGCTGCTCCGATGCGGCGGTTGCGCTCCAGCGCAGCGCGGAATTGGTAGGCGGACGCGACCGTCCCGACGACGTGCTCCATCGTTGGATCGAGGCGTGCGTCTATCAGGCTGCCGGCGATCGCGAACGAGCCGGCCCCGCGCTCCGTGCCGCCTACGAGACGTATGCCGCCAAGCGCGATGCCCTCGGAGACCCGAGATTCCAGGCATTTTTTGAGGCGGTGGCGGTCCACCGCGCCATCCGTTTGGCGTACGATCGCAACGAATGGCCGCCTTCGAGTACGCCCTGCGTCGTCGCCCTTTGCGGTCGGGAACGCTTTCGAGACGTTACACGCCTACACTAAGACGCAGCCGTGAGTCAGCCGAAAACCGAGCGCTTCGAGCGCGTCTTCACCCTTCGATTGTGGCGCGAGAGCGGCGCTCGCACGGCCATTCGCGGCAGTCTCGTCGAGATCGGCAGCGGCCGGCGATTCTTTTTCACGCAGCTTGCCGACCTCAGAGACTTTCTCGCCCTTCGACTGGACGAGTCGAGCTAACCCTCGACGAGGGACCTCGCCTTTTTAACGCTTCACTTTCCGCTTAGCGGCGGGGGCGCGTTTAACGGCGCCGTTACGCCGCATGGGAACGACGTTACTCGCCGGCGCATGGTCCGAGCCCAGCGGCACCGGCGAAATCAGCCGCTTCCCTAACGCGTGATGCAAGACTTCTGAAAGCTCGTCGACCGGAATGAAGGTCATGCTTTCGCGCACTTCTTTGGGAATGTCATCGAGGTCAGACTCGTTGCGTCGCGGCAGCAAGATCTTGCTGATGCCGGCGCGCTTCGCACCGAGCGTCTTTTCCTTGATGCCCCCGATCGGAAGCACTTGCCCCGTCAACGTGATCTCGCCCGTCATCGCCAAGTTCGCGTCGACTTTGATGCCGGTCAGCATCGAAGCGATGGAGGTCGCCAGCGCGATGCCTGCCGAGGGACCGTCCTTCGGCGTGGCGCCCGCGGGCAGGTGAATGTGAATATCGTGCTTTGCAAAGTAATCGTCGGGTAAGCCTAACTCCGCCGAACGCGAACGCAAGAATGAGACGGCGGCCTGCGCGCTCTCCTTCATGACGTCGCCCAGCTGTCCCGTCAGCACGAGCTTGCCGGTCCCCGGCATCGACTGCGTCTCGATGAAGAGAATGTCGCCGCCGACTGGGGTCCAAGCCATGCCCGTCGCCACGCCGACCGAGGCGACGCGTTTGCGCACTTCGTTGAAGAATCTCGGCCTGCCCAGGTACTCGACGAGGTTCTCCGGCTTGACGCGCGCCTTGTAGCGCGCGTTCTCCGCGATCTTGCGCGCGATCTTACGGAACACGGTTCCGATCTCGCGCTCGAGATTACGAACCCCGGCTTCTCGCGTGTAGTCGTTGATGATCGCACGAATCGTCGTGTCGCCGATCTGGGCCTGAGAGTCGCGCAAACCGTTGTACTTGCGCTGCTTCTTGAGCAGATACCGCTTCGCGATTTGGAGCTTTTCGAGCTCGGTATAACCCGAGAGCGTGATGATCTCCATGCGATCCCGCAACGGCGGCGAGATCGTGTCCAGCGTGTTCGCAGTGCAGATAAAGAGCACTTGCGACAGATCGAAGGGCAGATCGAGATAGTGGTCGCGGAAGTTGTTGTTCTGCTCGGGATCGAGCACTTCGAGCAACGCCGACTGCGGGTCGCCGCGAAAATCCGCGCCGACTTTGTCGATCTCGTCGATCATCATCACGGGGTTGCGCGTCCCGGCGTCACGAATCGCGCGAACGATCGTGCCGGGCATCGCGCCGATGTAGGTTCGCCTATGGCCGCGAATCTCGGCTTCGTCGCGAACGCCGCCCACCGAAAGGCGAACGAACTTGCGCCCCATCGCCCGGGCGATCGACTGGCCCAGCGAGGTCTTTCCGACGCCTGGCGGTCCGACGAAACACAGGATCGGTCCGGTCAGCTTCTTCTTGAGCTTGCCAACGGCCAAGTACTCGACGA
>JABCZE010000028.1 GCA_013289785.1 Vulcanimicrobiota bacterium
CCGTTGGCGATCCGGCGCCGAAGTGACGCGGTCGCCGGCGCGCTCGCAGCAGCGCGTCGCGGATGGTCACGGCGCGGGGATGGCGGCGATCATCGCGTCGATGACGGCATCGGCGCTCACGTTCTCGGTCGCGAGGCGATAGTTGAAGCCGATGCGATGGCGCAGTGCCGATGCGGCGACCGCTCTGACGTCGTCGGGCAGGGCGAAATCCCGCCCGACCAAGAGCGCGCGCCCGCGTGCCAAAAAGGCCAGCGCGAGCGTCGCTCGTGGGCTCGCGCCATAGTCGATCAGCTCCGCGGCCTTCAAGCTGGCACCGCCGGCGGATTTCACGCTGACGCTCTGAGCGGCGCGGGTAATCGCGACGAGATCCACGATATAGCGCTTGAGTTTTTCGTCCACGTGTACCGCGTGCGCCGCAGCGCGCCACGCGCGCACGTCCTCGAGCGTCGCAACGCAACGGACCGGCTGGGTATCGGCCATCGCGAAGCGGTCGAGAATCTGCAGCTCTTCTTCACGCGTCGGATAGCCGACGTTGATCTTCATGAGGAAACGGTCCATCTGCGCGATCGGTAGCGCGTAGGTACCCTCGGAGTCGAGCGGATTCATCGTCGCCATGACGACGAACGGATCGGGAAGCGCGTGCGATTCCGGGCCAATGGTGACTTGACGCTCCTGCATCGCTTCGAGCAATGCGGACTGCACCTTGGCCGGCGCGCGATTGATCTCGTCGGCAAGCACGACGTTGGCAAAGATGGGACCGAGCACCGTCGCAAAGCTGCTCTCCCGTTGATCGAAGATTCGCGTTCCCACGATATCGCTGGGCAGGAGGTCCGGAGTAAACTGAATTCGCTTGAAGTCACCCTCCAGCGCGGCGGCCAGCGAGCGGCACGCCAGCGTTTTTGCCAGTCCGGGCGGCCCTTCGAGCAGCACGTGCCCGTTGCAGAGCAACGCCAACAGCAGCGACTCGAGGACGTTTTCTTGCCCGACGATGGTCTTGGCGAGCGCGTCGTGCAGATCGCCGGGTTGGCGGTCGATCGTCACGTCAGCGACGCCGAATAGCGTTCGAGCGCGGCGCAGGCGTCGTCAATCGCGCGGGGCAGATCTTCATCGTACGTGAAGGCGCTGCGCTCGAGGGCAACGAGCAGGTCGCGCAGAGTACCTTCACCACAGCCGGGCCGGCGGAGCACATCGGCGAGCGTTTCGCCTTCAGGCGCACCGATAACCCGCCAGATCGCGGCGCGAACGCGGACAGCGGCCGATCGCGTCCGTTCGGCGCGAAGGACCAGAAGCGCATCCTCGATCTGCCGCCGCCGCCGCTCCGCTTCGCTGAGAAGTGGTGCTTGGAGAACCGGTGCCTGCTGGTACGAAACCGGCACGGCAGGTGGTGCGGCAACCGGTGTGCGCCGGCGGAGGAGGAAGAGGGTTAAGACCACGGCCCCAACCACTAGCGCGAGCCAAAGAAGCGCCGCAAAGATCCGGGCGACGTGCGCGAACAGCCCGACGGCCACGCCGTTGGCAATGCGCGCCGCCGACGAATGCACCGAGAGCGGCAGGTCGTTAGTAAACCACTGCTTCGGTTTGCCGTCGCGCGCGTCGATCGCTTGAAGCGTTGCGGGCGCAATCACGATCCGGCCGTCGGCATGGGCGACGACGGTTACGACCTCCTGGTACCGCGTTCCACTCGGATCGCTGACCGTTTTGCGTTCGTCGCCGAGCAGCTCGAGCTGCGCGAGCATCGGAAGCTGCAGATTGTTGATTTCGCTGACGTTTTCGCGAACGCGCAGCGTTACGATCACGTGGAAAGGCACCTCGACCTGCGGCTGCGTCGTGTCGGCCGAGAGCGCGAACGATTCGACGGTTAAGCGCTGAAGCGTCTGCGCCTGCGCGGTTCCCGTAGCGGCGAACCATGCGGCGGCGACGAGAATCAGCGGCGCGGTAAGTTTTCGAGCCATTGCGCAAAGAGATAACGTGCGTCGAAAGGCCCGGGAGAGGCCTCAGGATGAAACTGCACCGCCTCGACGGGCAGCGTCCGGTGGCGGAACCCCTCGTTGGTACCGTCGTTGAGATTGGTCATCGTTGCTTCCAGTTCGTCGGGCAACGAGCGCGCGTCAACGGCATAACCGTGATTGTGCGCGGTCACGATCACGGTGCCTGCTCGCAGCTGCATCACCGGTTGATTCCCTCCCCGGTGACCGTACGGCAACTTATAGGTTTTGGCGCCGCATGCGATGGCGAGAAGCTGGTGGCCGAGGCAAACACCGAAGAGCGGTTTTCGTCCAATCAGCCGGCGAAGCTCCTCGATCGTCCCCTCCAAATCGGTGGGGTCGCCGGGTCCGGGCGAGATAACGACGGCATCGGGATCGTAGGCCAGTACTTCTTCGGCGGTTACGTTGTACGGAACGACGGTCAGCTGCGCGCCCAGTTCTTGCAGTTGCGTAAGAATGGCGCGCTTTACGCCGCAGTCGATCAGCACGATGCGAACGTTCTTCCCCGATCCTTCCGAGAAGACTTCTTGCGTCGCCACGCTGGGTACCAGCGCCTTCGTATTTGCGCTCCGCACGAACTCGGCAAGGTTGCGTTCGGCATGCTCGAGCGCGGCTTCGCCGGTGGCCAGCGCGGCCCAAATCGTTCCATGCTCGCGCAGCGCAATCGTGATCGCGCGGGTATCCGCGCCGATCAGTGCCGGCACGCCGCACTCGTCGAGCCACGACGGGAGGCTTTGCTTTGAGCGATAGTGCGACGGATGATGTGCGATCTGCTTGATCACGGTTCCGGCGGCGCACGGACGCCGGTACTGGGCCGCCGTGCCGGATATCCCGTAGTTGCCGATCATCGGATAGGTAAACGTCAATATTTGTCCCGCGTATGAAGGATCGGTCAGCGCCTCTTCGTAGCCGGTCATGCCGGTAAAAAAGACCGCCTCACCCAGCGCGGTTCCTTCCACGCCGAGTGCATTACCGTCGAAGCGGCTGCCGTCAGCCAAAAATAATGCAGCCGGAGTCGTTGACGCCGTCACGCGACCAGCTCGGGTGCGCGATAGCGCAGCTCTCCGCCGACGATCGTCGCGAGCACTTTGCACGGCAAGCGGCGTCCCGCAAAGGGCGTGGATTTACCTTTCGATGCAAACGTCGCCGGATCGACGACCCACGAGCGCTGGGCAAAGATCGTGACGTCGGCCGCCGCTCCCGGCCGCAGCGTTCCACCGGCGATCCCGAGGATTCGCGCGGGATTCACCGAGAGCAGTTCGACGAAGTGCGTCAGCGGTAGCCCCGGCAGTGCGTCGGCGTAAGCGCCCACGGCGATCTCCAATCCGGTAAACCCCGGAGCCGGACTGGCGGCGTCGTTCTTCTCCGCCTCCGTATGCGGGGCGTGGTCGGTCGCGAGGGCATCGATCGTTCCGTCGCGCACGCCTTGGCACAGCGCGGTCCGGTCTTCCTCCCAACGCAGCGGTGGATTGACGCGCGCGGGAGGCCCGATCTCGCTCGCATCCACAGCCGTAAACGTGAGATGGTGAGGCGTCGCCTCGCACGTCACCTGCGCACCATTGGCGCGCGCCCCCCGCACCAGTTCCAATGCCTCGCGCGTCGAGAGGTGCGCGATGTGCCAGCGCTTCCCGGTTTCCGCGGCCATTAGGAGATCTCGTGCAACGATGAGATCCTCGGGTTCGCAGTGCGAGATAAAAACGCCGCGAACGTCACGCGCGCGCAAGGCGGCATCGCGCAGCACCCGCGCGTCCGCCACCGTATCGCCGTCGTCGGAAAAGCCGACGGCGCCGGCTTCCGCCAGCGCCGCAAAGTCGCATGGCTCGCGGCCCTTCCGCCCCAGCGTGATCGCGCCGATCGGGTAGACTCGGCAACGCCCAAAACGTTGGGCGTGCTCGCGAAGCCATTGCAAGCTCGCTGTGGAATCCAGCGCCGGGTTGGTGTTCGGCATGCATGCCACGCTGCTAAACCCACCCCGGACGGCGGCCTCCGTTCCGGTGGCCAGCGTCTCTTTTTGCGGAAAACCGGGTTCGCGTAAGTGCACGTGCATGTCGATAAAACCCGGCGCGACGACCGCACCCGCGGCGTCGAGCACGCTTTCGCCGTCATCAGATTCGAGGTGCTCGCCGATCTCGGCGACGATGCCGTTTCGGATTCGCACGTCCCGGACGGCATCGAGCGACGCGACGGGGTCGACGACTCTGCCGCCCGTGATGAGAAGAGCCGTCATGAAGGCGCTTACAAACTCCTCGCGTTAACGAGTAGGTCGAGGACGGCCATGCGAATGGCGACGCCGTGGTGCACCTGGCGCGCGTAGCGCCAGCCCGCAAAGTCCAGGACGGAATCGTCGAGCTCCATTCCGCGATTGTAAGGGCCCGGATGCATGACGATGGCCTCTTTACGTAATAACCGCAGCCGGCGATGATCGAGGCGATAGGCTGCGACGTACTCTTGATCGGAGATCGGCATCTCGACGAAGCGCTCGCGCTGAATTCGCAGCAACACGACCGCGTCGACCTCTGGCAAGATCGCGTCGAAGTCGCGCTCGACGCGAACTCCGTCGCCGGCATAGCTGCCCGGCAAAAAGGCCTCCGGCCCGACCAGTACGACCGTGGCCCCGAGCCGCGAAAGGCCGCGCATTGCCGAATGCGCGACGCGGCTGTGAAGAACGTCGCCGACAATCGCAACCGCGCGCCCTTTGAGCTCGCCGAACTCCTCGATGAGCGTGTAGATATCGAGCAGTGCCTGCGTCGGGTGCGCGTGCACGCCGTCGCCGGCGTTGACGACGTGGCCATCGAAACGCAGAGCGAATCGCTGCGGAAAACCGGCTTCCGGATGACGCACGACCAAGACCGAAATCCCCATCGCACCCAGCGTCATCGCGGTATCTTCGAGCGTTTCACCCTTGCTGCTCAGGCTCAGATTGCGCGGCGCGAGGTTGACGACGTCGGCCCCCAGTCGCAGTTCGGCCATGTTGAAGGAGGTGAACGTCCGAGTGCTGTCCTCAAAGAACATGTTGACGCAGGTTTTGCCCGCCAGCCGGCGTCCCGGTGCGGTTGCCTCGAACTTCGCCGTCTGCTCGAAGATCGCGGCGATCTCCTCGCCCGTCAGATCGTCCAGATCGATCAGGCTACGGCGGATCCGCATCGGCGTGTCCTAATATCGTCACCTCGTCGGAAGTGCTGGCTTGGGGAGAGAGTGCGACCTTCACTCGTTGATTCGGCGCCGTCGGCGTAAAGCGGCCAACGTAGTCGGGTTGAATCGGCAGTTCGCGCAAGCCGCGGTCCACCAGAACGCAAAGCCTGATCGCCGCCGGGCGCCCGAGATCGGTTACGGCATCGAGTGCCGAACGAATCGTTCGGCCTGTGTATAAAACGTCGTCGACGACGATCACCATCCGGCCGGAGACGTCGACGGGAATTTGCGACTCAGGCAGTTCGTGCATCACGCGGTCGTCGCGATAGAGATTGATGTTAAGAAAGCCCAGTGCGGGCTTGCGCCCGCTGATGCGCTCGATCTCGGCCGCCAGCCGTATCGCCAGCGCCTCGCCGCCGCGGCGCACGCCCAAAATCACGAGTCCCTCTTGGGCTTCGTTGGGCTCGACGATCTCGTGGGCGAGCCGGGCGATGATTCTGGCGATCTCATCGCTGCCTGCCAAAACGCCGTGCGCTGCCGTCGCCGTCATGCCGGTTCCTTCAAGGCACGCAGCGCCGCTTGCGCCCGCGCCAAATCGGTGCGATAGGCTTCCAGTTTTTCACGCTCTTTGGCAACGATCTCCGGGGCTGCTCTCGAGACAAAGGCTTCATTCCCGAGCTTCTTCTCGCCCCGGTCGATTTCCGAGAGCAAATGCGCAACCTCCTTGCGATAGCGTTCTTCCAGCATGCCGTGCGGCGCATGCACGCTGACGCAGCCAAGCGCTTCGTCCAACGTTCCACCGTTCGCGGTGGATCGCTCGATCGTGGCCGTGCAGAAGAGAGCGAGCAGCTCTGCCATTTGCTCCGGCACGTTCGCCGGAACCTCGAGTACCACTCGTTCCTTGGGCGGCAGCCCCAGCTCCGCCCGCATATTGCGCACGCGCTCGACCGTTCGTTTGAGCGTATCAAAGGCTTGCGCCTCGGCTTCAAACGCCGGAATCTCGAGGGGATCCGGCCAAGTTGCCGTCACGATCGTCGGTCCGTCGTGCGGTAACGCAAGCCAAATCTCTTCGCTGATAAAGGGCGCGACCGGATGCAGCAGCCGCATGGCGTTGTTCCAAACGAAGGACAGGACGGCTGCCCGGCTCGAGCGGTTTCCCTGGGCCTTTGTTGCTTCGAGATACCAGTCGCAGACTTCGTACCACAGGAAGCGCCAGACGCTCTCGGCCGCGTTGCCGAAGTCGTAGGCGCCCAACAGCTCGCTGATGCGCACGACCGTCTCGCGAAGCCGAGTGAGGATCCAGCGGTCGGCCGGCGTGAGCGCGCCCGGCTCCGGCAGTACCATCGCCGATGGCAAACCTTCCGGCAGCGAAAGCATGTAGCGCGTCGCATTCCAAATCTTGTTGTTGAAGTTGCGGGCCTCTTCGCAACGCGACTCTTGATAGCGAATCTCCTGGCTTTCGAGGCGCATCTGTCGCAGGATCGAGAGCCGGAACGCGTCGGCGCCGTACTTCTCCGCAAGCTCCATCGGATCGATGGTATTCCCAAGCGACTTCGACATCTTCCGCCCGGCCGCATCGAAGACCAACGGCGTAATCACGACGTCGCGGAACGGAACGCCTTCCATGAAGTGCAGTCCCAGCATTACCATCCGCGCTACCCAGAGGAAGATGATCTCTCCGCCGGTGATCATCGTTTGCGACGGATACCAACAGCGCAGCTCCGGCGTCGATTCCGGCCAGCCGAGAATCGAGAAGGGCCAAATGCCGCTGGAAAACCAGGTGTCGAGGGTATCCAAATCACGCGTCAGCTCGTTGGTTCCGTGGACTGCGAGCGCGATCTCGAGCGCCTCTGCTTCGCTCTCGGCGACGACTTCACGACCGTCGGGCGTGTACCAGACGGGCAGTTGGTGGCCCCACCACAACTGGCGAGAGATGTTCCAATCGCGAATGTTCTCCAGCCAATGCTCGTACGTGCGCCCGTGGCGCTCGGGCACGAACCGCACGCGACCGTCGCGATAGGCGTCCAACGCGGGCTTTGCCAGCGGCGCCATCTTGACGAACCACTGCAGGGAGAGCAACGGCTCGACCACGTCGCCGCTGCGTTCGCTGGTCGCAACCGAATGCCGATGTGGCTGCGCCTCGAGAAGAACGCCACACCCTTCTAAGTCGGCGACGATTCGTTCGCGCGCTTCCAAGCGATCGAGTCCCGCGTAGGGGCCGACGTTGACACCGGTGCCGGCGATTCGAGCATCCAGCCCGATAACCGACGGCATCTCCAAGCCGTGCCGTACGCCGATCTCGTAGTCGACTTGGTCGTGCGCCGGCGTTACCTTGACCGCTCCGGTGCCGAACTCCATGTCGACGGCTTCGTCGGCTACGATCGGAATCGCGCGGTCGAAAAGCGGCGGCAACCAGACGCTTCGACCGACGACGGCCGTGTAACGTGGGTCCTTCGGGTGAACGGCGATGGCAACGTCGGCGAGCATCGTCTCGGGCCGCGTGGTCGCAATCTCAATCCCGTCGCCTTGGTCTTCTTTTGAAAATGGATAGCGAATGCGCCACAGCGTGCCGTCGCGCTCGACGTACTCGAGTTCCGCATCGGAGACGGTCGTTTTGCCCGTCGGATCCCAGTTCACCAAACGCGTGCCGCGATAGATCAGGCCTTCGCGATAGAGCGCGACGAAGACCCGGCGCACTGCTGCCGAGAGCCCCTCGTCCATCGTGAAGCGCGACCGCTCCCAATCGGGCCCAAAGCCGAGTCGGCGAAACTGTCCGTCGATCTCGCCACCGTAG
Organism: Vulcanimicrobiota bacterium; assembly: GCA_013289785.1. Classification (GTDB taxonomy): domain Bacteria; phylum Vulcanimicrobiota; class Vulcanimicrobiia; order Vulcanimicrobiales; family Vulcanimicrobiaceae; genus Cybelea. Next base: position 7,912 of record JABCZE010000028.1, read on the forward strand.
GTTCGCGACCATTCCCAGGCTCGCGCGATAAAGGCTTCCCGCCCAAGCTCGTCCCGGCGCCGTCCTTCTTTCGCTAGGGCTTTGACGAGGACGGCCTCGGTGGCGATAGCCGCGTGATCGCTGCCGGGCAGCCAGTCGGCGTTGTTCCCGAGCATCCGGTGATACCGCGTGAGCACGTCCATCGGGAGATAGGTCGAACCATGCCCTAAATGCGCGCGCGCCGTCACGTTGGGTGGCGGCATGCAAATAATAAACGGCGGTCGCGCCGGATCGGGCTCTTCGTGAAAGTAGCCGTTGCGCTCCCATTGCTCGTACAAGCGCGGCTCGACCGCCTGCGGATCGTAATGCTTCGGGAGTTCCATTCGTTGCGTGCGCTTACGCCGCAGCATCCCGACTGCGGCGACCGGCTTCCTCGGCCGGATCTAGCTCACTCTTGCGCGCCAACTGCGCGCGCCCCCGAATCACCAGCGCTGCATTGACGTCGGCATGGTTGGCGTAACCACATTGGACACAACAAAAGCGCCTTCTTCGGCGGCTCTCGCGCGCAACGTGCCCGCAGCGCGAGCACTCCTGCGACGAGAAACGACTATCCACCTCGATCACCGTGCGCGCAGCCTCTTCCGCTTTCGCCACGATCATCTGCCGAAGCAGACCAAATCCACTATCCAACACTACCCGGTTCAAACCAGCCTTGGCGCGCACCTTGCGCCCGGGGCAATCCACGGTCCCTCTGGCACTGCGGGTCATCGCGCGAAGAAACAGCTTCTCGAGCGCAATCACATCGGTGCCCTTGACCAACCCGCGGGCGACCTTATGAGCGTAGTCGCGTCGGGCATTGCCTTGCCGCTCCTTGGCGCGCGCTAGGCGTGCCTGTGCTTTGACACGGCTGTGCTCGCGGCCATTGACCACCCGGCGCGCGCAATCGCGCACCGTGATTGCTTCGAGTTCGCGTTGAAGCCGCGCGGTCTTCGCTCTGCGCTTTTCGCTCACCGCCGCATTGGCGACCAGCCGGCCATCGGAGAGCGCCGCCAGCACGTGCACTCCAAAATCAACGCCGATTACTTGGTTGGTGCGCGGTAACGGACGTACGGCGCGTTCGCACTGAAAGCACGCGTACCAGCGGCCGTTCTTGCTCACCACCCACGCGCGCCCATAGGTCGCCGGAACCCGCCGCCCTTTGCGCAGCTTGACGCCACCGAGGCCCGGGATGCTCACGCGCCGCTGCTCCTGGTCGAAACGAAGAGCCCGATTGCCGTGCGGGAATTCCAGCTGCTGCCAGCGCCGCCTGCTCTTAAATCGGGGATAGCCGCCGTTCTCGCCGCGCTTCACCCGCCGGAAGAATGCGGTCATCGCCAGGTCCAGGCGATGCCATACGGCGTCCTCCGCCTCGCGATAGACAGCTCGGACGCGGCAGTCTTCGGCTCGCAGCGCGGTGATCTCCGCGTATTGCATCTTCGCCGTTACCGCGATCCTGCGCAGACGATAGGCGTCACGGCGTTGCTGCAGCATCGCGTTGTAAAGGTCGCGCGTCACGTCGAGCATGACCTCCAGCGCAGCGGCTTGGCGCGTCGTTGGATAGAGACGAATACGCTCGATGCGTTTCACAACAGCGAGGATAACCCGGCTCAGTGTCACGAGCCTGGCACACACCATTTGTCAAGTATTCGTCGTTCGGGCCGATCGCCGTGCCGCGAGCGCGTGGGACGGCACCTCGACCCGCGCTCATTGGATCGTTGGACCCTGCGGAACAGTCGTTCACATCGCGTTCACTAGCTTCGAGCCCTAGCGTTCCGGGCGACGGACAACGCCGCCTGTCAGATCTGCCGCAGGGAATAGCGGTCAGATTTGTTCCATCCTTCGACTACGCTCAGGATGACAACGCGGACCGGCAGCCCGAAGTTGAATCGGGCCTCCTAAGCCGGCATGTCTTTCTTTTGTTCGTGGTAGATTAGCGCCGGCGCTTCCTTCTTCTCGATCACGTCTTTGTTGACGACGCACTTCTTAACGCCTTGGAGCGACGGCAGGTCGTACATGACCTCGAGCATCGTCTCTTCGAGAATCGAACGTAGCCCGCGGGCGCCGGTCTTGCGGCTTTGCGCTTTGTGCGCAATCGCGACGAGCGCTTCTTTGGTGAACTGCAAGTCCACGCCGTCCATGCTGAGAATCTTTTGAAACTGACGAACGAGCGCGTTGCGCGGTTCGGTGAGGATCCGGCGAAGCGCCAACTCGTCGAGCGCGTCGAGCGTCACGACGATCGGAAGACGCCCGATAAACTCGGGAATCAATCCGAACTTGAGCAAATCTTCAGGCATCAGCTGCTGGAAGAGCTTTCCGACGTGCAGGTCGCGCTTGCCCTCGGGGTTTGCGCGAAATCCCATGTTGTTGGCCGCAACGCGGGATTCGATGATGCGCTCGAGCCCGTCGAAGGCTCCGCCGCAAATGAAGAGCACGTTGGTGGTATCGATCTGAATGAACTCTTGGTGTGGATGCTTGCGGCCGCCCTGCGGCGGCACGTTGGCCGTCGTACCTTCCAAAATCTTGAGCAGCGCCTGCTGCACGCCTTCGCCGGAGACGTCGCGCGTGATCGACGGGTTCTCGCTCTTGCGCGCAATCTTGTCGATCTCGTCGATGTAGACGATGCCCTTCTCAGCCCGCTTCACGTCGTAGTCGGCGGCTTGGATGAGCTTGAGCAAGATGTTCTCGACGTCTTC
>JABCZE010000029.1 GCA_013289785.1 Vulcanimicrobiota bacterium
CGGCTGTGCGGCGATCGTCAATCCTGGGATCGTGCAGCGCTCGATACCGGCGCTAAGCAGGCGCTACACGCGGACCCTGACCCTAAGCGACACGAGCATCGTTTCCGGGGGCCAAGCCGTCTGGGACGTTTTTCATACCGGCGCAGAGACAAAAACTCCGGCCGGTATGGGTAGTTCGACCGCTTCGCTTGGGACTTTGGGCCCAATGCAGGCCGTGGTTTTGAAGCAGTGACGCAGTCGGAAGTCTCGCTTTCCTTAGACCTTTGTTCCTCACAGTCGCGCGTATTTCGAGGCGATGATAGCGCGATGGCCGTCGACCGGTTTTCATGCCTCGACGAGGTTGAAATACTAGAAGCTCGCTGGCGAGAACTCTATGCCGCGGATCCGCGAGCCAACTTCTTTTTGTGCTGGGAATACGTGCACGCATGTCTGGCAACGGAGAGGGTCCCGTGGCTGGTGCTGGGCGTGCGCGACGGCAACGGCCCCTATCTTGCGTTTCTCGCCCTCAACTACAGGCGATTTCCCACGGCCGGGCCGACAGTCAACCGCGAGCTCTCGCTGGCGGGCAGCCCGCGAAGCGATTACACCGGCATGCTCGCGCTCCCCGGTTCGGAGGCTCGCGTCATTCCGGCCCTGGCGCGGCAGATCGACGCACTGCCTTGGGACAACTTCACCCTCGACGATTACTCAGATGAGCGCATCGCGATGCTCGTCGGGGAGTTTTCCCCGCTTCATTATAAGATTGCGCCGGCTCAGCCGTCGCCATCGCCGTACGTCGACCTTCCGGCAACGTGGGATGAGTATCTCGGCAGCCGAAGCTTCGCGACGAAACGCACGTTACGCGCGAAAGTCCGCAAGGTAGAGGCCCTGCCCGGCTTCCGGTTCAGATTTGCGCCGCCGGAAGAAGCGGCCGAAGCGGTCGACGTGCTGCTGCGGATCAACAGCGCGCGGTGGAAAAAAAATCTGGGAAAGCGCCGTCGCATTTTTGGCGATTTGTTTCGGCGCTGCTACGAGTCCGGGCGCTTCGTGGTCGCGACGATTCACGACGGAGATACGTTGGTGGCGGCCCAAGGCTCGTTTCTGGAGCCGTCATCGGGCACGCTGTTGGGCTACATGATGGGCTACAACCCGGAGTTCTCCAGGCTCTCGCCCGGCGCCGTACTCGTCGGGTTGAGCATTCGCCATGCGATTGAAAGCGGCTTTCGGCGCTACGACTTTGCGCGCGGCGGAGAAGACTTTAAGCTATCTTTGTGCACGAACGTTAAATATACGAGTCACACCAAGTTAACGCGCCGGGGGTTCAAAGCGGCGGCAGTCAACGCCGGCCGCTCCGGTTTCTTCGCCGCAAAAGGCATCGCCCGCACGCTGCTGCGGAGGTCTGCATGACGAAGGCCGTCCGTAAAGAGATCGCAATATTTTCTCAGTTTTACGACCCGGAACCGTGCGCCGCGAGCAATCGCGTAGCCTCTCTGGCCCGCAGCCTTGCCGAGCGCGGGCATCACGTGACCGTCGTCACCGGGATGCCCAGCTTTCCGAAGGGCGTCGTCGAGGCATCGTACCGCGGCATGAAGGGCTGCGTCGAGTACGACGGGCCCGTACGCGTCGTTCGCCGCCGTGCGCCATTGGCTGAGCCCGGCGCATTGGCCGGCCGCATGAGAAACTGGATATCGCTTGCCCTCGTGCTAACCCGGACGGCGCTTCTTGAACTGCACCGAACCGATACGGTGATCGTTTCGTCACCGCCGATCACCATGGCGATTCCGGCCCTCGCCGCTTCCTGGCGGCACGCTGCCGCGCTCGTCGTCGACGTCCGCGACGTCTTTCCCGATATGGGCGTGCGCCTGGGACTCTGGAACTCGCGGAGCTTCGTAGTCCGCGCGCTGGAGCTGTTCGTCAAGCTCCTCTACGCGCGAGCCGCGATCGTCGTTGCGGTAACGCAAAGCGCTCGCGAGTCGATCTTGGCCCGCGGCGTACCGCCCCAGAGGGTCGTGCTCGCACCCAACGGCTTCGACTTTTCCCAGGCGATCAAACCACGTCGACGGCTGCAGCGGCGAATCTTCGAGGTTGCCTATGCCGGCAACATGGGCCTTGCAACCGGCTTGGACATGGTCTTGGACGCCGCGAAACTACTGCTCGACCGGCGCGACGTTCGGTTCGTTTTGGCCGGCGGCGGTCTGGACGCATCTCGGCTCGTGGCGCGGATCGAAAACGAACGATTGACCAACGTCCGGTTTCTTGGCGTTCTCTCGCGTCCCGAGAGCCTCGAACTATTGACAGAAGCCGATGCGGCCATCATTCCGCTTCACGCTGGTTTGGTCGATGCGATTCCGTCGAAGATGTTCGACGCTTTGGCCGTCGGCTGTCCGATGATATTGAGCGCTCAGGGCGAGGCGGTGCGGCTGCTGCGGGCCAGCGGGTGTGGGATGCACGTGGAGCCCAACGACGCACAAGCGCTCGCCGGCGGCATCGTGAGCTGCCTCGCGGAAAGAGATGCGCTCGAGCGCGGCGCGCGGGCCGGGCAAGCGTTCGTACGGGAGAACTTCGACCGCGAGCGGATCATGCGAGGGCTTGCGCGCCAAATCGGAGCGCTCGCCTAGATGTCGCGGCATATCGTGCACGTTGCCGATTACGGCAATCCCGCCCCGGGGAGCTTCGTGCCGGCGATCGTGGCGCTGGCGAATGACCTGCACCTTGCGGGCGACCGGTGCTCGCTCATCGTCAAGCGCGTCGACGACGCCGTCTGGCACGAAGCTGCCGCGCGTAACCTCCATTCGTTCGCTGCCGCTTCGACGCGCGCCGAGGTCTTTCGCCTGCTGCGCCGGGAGGCGCCCGACGTGGTCCACGTGCACTTTGCCGGCTGGTCGTTTCCGGCAACTGCGGCGGCCTACACGCAAGGCGCGCGCGTGATCTGGCATCTGCACAGTTCGATGGAAAACGGCGCCGGGCGTCTTCGACGGTTGGCGCGAGCGGGGAAATACAACTGGTTCGGTGCGGGCGTTCACCGGTTCGTCGTGGTCTCCGATTCGTTGCGTCGTGCGATGATCGACATGGGGATCTCGCCGAAACGTGTGAAATTACTTCGCAACGCCGTCGATACCGCGCACTTTCGGCCCCCGAGCGCGCAAGAGCGCCGAAGGGCTCGCGAAACGCTCGGAATCGCGCAAGGCGACCGCGTCGTTCTTTATTTCGGGCGCGATATCGACATCAAAGGGGCCGATATTCTATGGGAAGCTCTGGACGGATCGCCGCCCGTCGTTCTGCTTGGCGTTGGGCTTCCTCCGAGAGCGGTTGCCGAGTTCTCCGCACGAGTCCCGACGATCGCACTACCGTTCGTTGCCGATGTCGCACCGCTTTATTGGGCCGCCGACCTGCTAGCTATGCCGAGCCGGCGAGAAGCCGCACCGTATACGATGCTCGAGGCGCTTTGCTCGGGTCTTCCGGTCATCGCGAGCAACATCGCGCCTTTGGTCGAGATCGCCGCCGAAGCGCCCCGCGTACTTCTCGTTTCAAACGATCCCGCTACATTTGCGCGCGCGTTGTCCATGCGTTTCGAGCGCCACGGCGTGGAAGTCGAGGCCGTGCGTGCTCGTTTCGGACTCGATCGGTGGGTCGAGGAGATGAGGCGCCTCTATGCGGCATAGTCGAACGGGTTCGGTCTTGCAGATCATTGGTGGCGCTAGACAATACGGCGCAGAGAATTTCGTGACGTTGCTCAGCCGCGAACTCGATCGAATCGGCATTTCGGTGGCCATACTTGCGGTGCGGGGCCCAGCTTCGTCGCACGGACCGGTTCAAGTTCTCACCGCCGGCCGGCGTTCGCGCTGGGATCTCGGTTTTTTCTTTCGCATGGTGAGAATCATCCGCGACTACCGGCCCAGTGTCGTTCATACGCACGGTTACCACGGTAAACTATGGGGCCGCTTGGCGGCGCGCATCGCCGGCGTGCACCATATCGTGCATACAGAGCATAACAGCGATTTTAGCAGTCAGGTTCTCCAGCGGGTCGTCAACGGCGTGCTCCATCGCTCGACCGGCGCCGTCGTTACGTTCTCGGAGATGCTGGCGGCGCGTCTCGCTAAAGAAGATAGGGTCCCGCGAGATAGGATCGTCGTTATTCCCAACGGTGTGGCACCTCCGGAACGCAAACTCGGTAAGTTGGCGCTGCGCGTCCAGCCGCCGCTCGAGAAAGGCGCCAAGGTGATTTTGCACGTGGGGCGCTTGATGAAGGTGAAGAATCAGCAGCTGGCAATCCGAGTCTTTCGCGAGCTGCGCGATCTCCGTCCGGACGAGCGCTACTGCCTGCTCTTTGCAGGCGCCGGAGAGGACGATGGCGCGCTGCGTCAGCTTGCGATGACGCTCGGCGTCGCCGACCGCATACGTTTCCTCGGCTATCGCGACGACGTCGACGAGATAATGCGCCGCTGCAACGTCGTGTTGTTCACGTCGCTTAACGAGGCGATGCCCCTGGCGCTGCTGGAAGCGATGTATGCCGGCACGCCAATCGTGACGACGCCTTGGCAAGGGGCGCGAGAGTTGCTCGAGGACGGCAAACTCGGCTGCGTCACGCAGAGTTACGACCCCAAAATGGTCGCCGCCGCACTCGTGCGGTGGCTCGACGACCGTGAAGGTACGATGCGGGCCGCCGACGCGGCCTTCGCTGCAGTGCGCAGCCGCTTCGACATCCGGCTCACGGCGCGCCAACACGCAGCGCTGTATGCGAGGTTTAACGTTGCAAACTAGCACATCGGCCATTTCCGTGCGAAACGTTGAAAAGGCGTTCGTGGTGCGACACGGCGCGCGTTATGCGTTTTCCGGCGATCGCCGGAAAACGGTATTGCACGACGTCAATCTCGAGGTTCGCCGCGGCGAGCTGATCGGACTGCTCGGGCCCAACGGCGTCGGCAAGACGACGCTCTTGAAGATGATGGCCACGCTGACTCTTCCCGATGCGGGCACAATCGAAGTCGAGGGGATCGACATTAAGAAAGACCCGCTCCTCGCGCGCTCGCGCATTGGTTTTTGCGGGAGCGACGACCGAAGCTTCTATTTCCGGCTTACGGCACGCGAAAATCTTAGATTCTTCGGCGCGCTTGCTGGGTTGCAGGGGCGCCGCCTGCAGCGTCGCATCGAAGAGACGCTGGACGAAGTCTCGCTGCGCGATGCGATCGATCGCCGCTTCGGCGAGTTCTCGTCAGGCATGCGCCAGCGAATGACCGTCGCGCGCGCACTGCTTGGCGATCCCGACGTGTTGTTTTTCGACGAACCGACGCGCGCTGTCGATCCGCTTCATGCCGATGAGATCCGCCGAATGATCCGAAACGATCTCGTCGAGAACCGCGGCAAAACGGTTGTGCTGGCGACCAACGTCCTCGAAGAGGCGTGGTCCATTTGCGACCGCGTAGCCGTCGTGAGCAATGGCACGATCGTCGCCGTGGCTCCACCGAACGAACTGGCCTCAGGCCATCGCTTCGCTTCGGTCGACGCAACGCCGATCGAGCTCTTCAAGGCGATAACGGCCTGTGGTTAGTCAAGCGCTCTCTAAGACCGGTGCCATCTTCGTGCGAGACGCGCGCTGCGCGCTGTCGTATCCGGCATATTTTCACTCGCAGTGGGTCGCGATTTTCGTTGAGGTGACGATCGCCTACTATCTGTCGATGATCGTCGCGCCGTCTTCGTCCTTCGGCGCAAACGGGCAAACCGGAAGCTACTTTACCTTTCTCGTCGTCAGCTTCGCCTTCGTGACGTTCCAGAACAATGCGATGCTCAGCTTTGCGGAGTCGATCCGCGAGGGTCAGACGACCGGGACGCTGGAAGCGGTCTTGGCGACGCCGACGAGCCTTTCGCTGATCGTGCTGTCGACGGGACTGTGGTCGTTCACGCTGACGCTCGGACGGGTCGTCTTCTATTTTCTCCTCGCGCTGCTCTTTGGCCTGAACTTGCACCATATGAACTGGCTCACAGCCGGCGTCTTTCTGATTCTGACGATTGCCGCCGTTTCGCCGATCGGCGTGCTGGCGGCCGCGGCAACGATGGTCTTTAAGAAGACCGGTCCGCTGGCATTCTCGGTCAACAGTGCGACGAGCCTATTTGGTGGCGTCTACCTTCCGTTGACGAAGTTGCCGCTCGCGTTGCAGGTCGTCGGCTGGATGCTGCCCATTACGCACGCCCTCAACGGTTTTCGCGCCGCGGTCTACGGCGCGAGTCTTTGGGATCTACGCATCGAGGTGGCGTGGATGGTCGGCCTTACGGCGATCCTCATGCCTACGTCGCTCTATTTATTCGCGCGCACCGTCCATCGTGGCCGCCACGATGGAAGTCTCGGTCAGTATTAATGGAGAGTTTATGAAGCACTTGATTCTATTTGCCTCGCTCGTCCTGGCAGTTTGCTTTGCCGGAACGGAGGCTGCAGCGATCGCCGCGCAGTCGCCGTACGTGATTCATCCAGGCGATCAACTTCTGGTTTCGGTTTACGGAGAGTCGGCCCTGACTCAAACGGTCAGCGTTCTCCCCGACGGGTACGTCGAGCTTCCACTCGTTGGACGAGTCCACGTTGCAGGCAGAACGACGGAAGCGGCGCGGGAAATGCTCGCGCGTGCGCTGCAGCAGTATATCCGCAATCCGCTCGTAACCGTGGAAGTAGCGACGCAAGGCCAGATCAGCGCCTTGGTGTTAGGCGACGTGAAGTCGCCCGGGAAGTACGCCTTGCGGTCCAATGCCAAGCTATCCGATGCGATCGCCGCCGCCGGCGGGCTCGACAGTTCGGTCGATGGCGATCTTCCGACCGCGCGAGTACAAAATGACGGGGGCCCCGTGGAGACGGCTTCGCTTCAAAGGTTGCTGCGCGACGGCGACGCTACGCAAGATATCGCACTCTCCGACGAGGCTGTCGTGTACGTGCAATCCCGCGAGCCGTTCTCGGTCGAGGTGGTCGGAGCGGTCGATCATCCCGGCGACGTGTTGCTGCACGTCGGCGACCGGCTGAGCATCGCGGTCGCCAAGGCGGGGAACAGCGCGGCCGCTCAGTCCGACCTGAGTCATGTGTACATCAGCCATAAAGACACCGCCGGCGTCAACACGACGCAGGAAATCGATATGTACGCGGCCTTGGAACACGGCAACCTCGCGGGCGATCCAAAGCTGCAAAAGGGAGATGTCGTTTTCGTACCTCAGGCAAGGAAGCCGGGCACGAGCGGCTCCAGCATTCTGAACTTCATCCGTTTGGTTCTAGGAATTTAAAATTATGATCGACGTTTACCAGTCCGCTCTGCGCTCGGGGCAACGGCCGCCGGTACGCGACGCCTTTGCCCTTTTCCAGGAATGGGGGGGCATCTTCAACCGGCGTAAAAGGCTATTTTTGATCGCGCTTGGATCGTTGCTGGGGCTTCTCATCCTCACCATTCTGGTAACCCCAAAAATGTATACAAGCGATGCCAGCGTTATCGTTGGAATGGGGCGGCAGGCAAGCAGCGGCGACGCTCCGACGAACCTGCCGATCCTCAATGCGCTGATGATCGTCTCGGGAATTCAGTCGGGTGAAACCTACGCCGAACTGATGTCGGAGGGACCAGTCGCCAGTCAGGTGATCGCGCAGCTTGGCCTGAAGACTTCGGACAAGGCGCTACTCTCGCGCGTTCGGATCGAACCGGTCAACAACACCTCGATCATCCGGATCTCTGCGACATGGCCGAGCCGTGAAATGTCGGCGCGCATCGCGAACGCGTTCGCTACCGCTTTCATCCAGCACGAGCGCAATCTCGTGGCTTCGCAGGCGGAGACCGCGATGAACTTCCTTTCCGCGGAGATGCCCGAGGCCGCGGCTCGACAGCGTGCCGCGGATACGGCGTTGAGCGCCTTTCAAAAGAGCCATCAAGTGGCAGACATGAGCACGCAGGCCCAAGCGACTGTCAACGCGCTCACGACACTGGACGTTAAGGCGGGTCAGCTCAACCTGGACCGCCGCCAGGCTGCCGCGGAGCTGCACAGTGACGTCGCTCAATCCGGCGCGATGAACCCAACGACGTCGGGCTCCGAGTCGCTGTCGCCAAACCCGGTCGTCCAGGAACTGCGCACGCAGCTTGCTCAGGTCGACACGCAGTTGGGCGCGGCCCGCAAACTCTACACGGAGCGGCACCCGGCCGTCATTGCGCTTTTGGATCAGAAGCAACAGATCGAAAAGCAGATCGCCCAAGAGCCGGCTACGGTGGTTTCCGGGACGAGCACGGTCGTCAATCCAGCCTACGAGCAGCTCACACAACAGGCCGCCGGATATCGTGCGGAGATCGCCTCGGACGAGGCCGGCCTTGGGGAAGTAGCGGCGCAGCGGAAGTCGCTCCTGGGAAAGATTAAACTGTTACCTGATGAGACGCTGCAACTGGCGGCACTAGAGCGAAATGCGCGACAGGCGGAGGCTGTCTATGGAGCGCTGCAGCAACGCATGAGCGATGCGATGATCGCAAAGAGCACAGCCATTAGCGACGTCACCATCACGCAGCCGGCCAATCCGGACGACGCCATTTCGCATCCGAGCCGCTTGGCGATTCTGCTAATCGGTGCCCTCATCAGTCTGATCCTCGCTTCGACGCTCATTGTCATTCTCGATTACTTAGATAGGCGCGCGAGATGTGAAGCGGAGATTCGTGCGGCCTTTGGGCGTTACGTGTTGGGAGTGCTTCCCGACCTCGACGCAAGCGACGAGCAATCGCTGCCCTGGCTGCGTGCGATCGCGCTCGAATCGCTTCTGAAGCTCGTGAGGTCGATCTGGTTTTCCAGACCGAGCGACCTGCGATCCATCGCGTTCACGAGTCCTCGCGCTGGCGACGGAAAGAGTACCTTGGCGATCAATGTGGCCTGGACGCTGGCTGAAATGCAGCAGCGCGTGCTGCTGATCGACGGCGACCTCCGGCGACCAACGCTGCACAAACTGCTGAACACAACCAACGATTCAGGCTTAACAGACGTTCTAAGCGGTGCGTCGACCTTGAGCGAGAGCGTCCGTAAGACGGCCGTTCGAGGGCTGGATCTTCTAACGAGCGGGACGCCTCTCGCAGCTCCGGCTCTGCTGCTGCAATCGGGCGACCTCGACGCTCTGGTGCGTAATGCCGAGGCAGTTGGCTACCAAAGAATTATTGTCGATCTTCCCGCAATTATGCCCGTAGTCGATGCTGCGTCCATTGCGGAGAAGCTCGACGGCACGATCCTCGTGGTTTCGGCCGCGACGACGAGTGCCGAGCTCGCGCGCGAGGCCGTTTCGTATGTTGAAAGTCTTGGAATCACTAATCTCCTTGGGCTAGTTGTAAATCGCGTTCGTCGTGATGCGGGACCGGACGCGCAATACTACGTCCGAACGCAGGGGACCCCGCTGGCGCTGCCGTGAGCGGTAGTAACTGCCCTAAAAAGAAATGGGCCCAATTGGGCTAGTGAAGCTCTAGAAAGTGGCCGAATAGGCCGATAAAGGTAGCAGGTGCTTCTTCTTACCTCGAATTCCTTTCAGCAAAGAGGAGATATGCTCACGACTCTTGCCAGTATCGTTCGCCGTTCGGCCAAGGACGAAGAGGGTGCGACGATGGTCGAGTATGGCCTACTTGTAGCTCTGATCGCTATGGTCGCCCTTGTGGGGATCTCGGCTCTCGGCATCAACCTCCAGACGCTCTTTAGTACGTCCGCCGGCTCCGTTTAAGAGGGCGGTTCCGATTGGGGCGACTGCAAAGCAGGATCGCCCCAGCTCCCATGTGCTCGGCAGCGGCAAAAGTGATTGTGAAACGCCGCCGCTCCTGCCTGCGTTGGCGCATTGACGCGCGAAAGCAAGCTTATGAGCAGGCGTACGACAAATTTCAACATTCTCGGATTTATTGGGGACGACGAGGCCGCGACGATGGTCGAATACGGCTTGATGGTCACGCTGGTCGCCATTATTTCCGTCAAGCTCCTGGGGACCAACCTGAGCACGCTTTTTTTACACTGCGGGCCGCAGCATCTACTCGCTCGCTCGGTGATGCGACAAATATCTAACTGACCCACTACCCGGCTAGAAGGGCGTAACATACTTGGCTAAGCAGCCAGGTTGAACGCTGGGGAGGGAACCAAACCCTCCCCCGGCTCCTGAACTTTGAACGGCGGCGACCTAAGGAGAACCGAAAGAAAGGTTGGCGCTGTATGGATTTAGGCGAAACGCCTGACCCCCGCTTAGACGAGGGGGCTAAAGCCCTGCCCTGAGACGGGAATACGCCGCCGCTAGTCTTCGAGAGGTGGAGGTGATTGAAGCGGCTCCTCAGCCTCTAAATCCGATAATCGTTTTCTTAAAGCTCGAAGTCGCTCGTTTATTCCTTGAGCTTGCTCGGCAGTCGTTTTCGGATGGAGAAGATCGGCCTGAAGGTCTTGAATCTTCTCGATTGTATTTTGGTAGCGAACCGACCACCATAACTCCTCATCGGAAGGTGGCGTCTGGTGCTGGCGACGGCGAAGCCGATCAAGGTCCTTTTGAATCTGCTCAGGGTCAAAACCGTCCATGTATTCCCTCAGGGGCGACACGGTGCTAGACTCAGGGCG
>JABCZE010000030.1 GCA_013289785.1 Vulcanimicrobiota bacterium
CTTGGCGTTGCGATGGCCATGGGAGTCTTGGCTGGCGTTCTCTCGATCGTTCCTCCGCTCGCGTTTCGCATCATCATCAACGACGTGCTCATCCCGGCGCGGGGACACGCTCCCGACTTACGGGCGCTCTATCTGGCCTTGGGCCTGACGTCGGTCGCGCTCGTGCTGGGGAATGCCGCTATCTACGGCCAGACCTATATGACGGCCTGGAGCGGCCAGAACTTGGTGGCACGCCTGCGCGTCCGGCTCTTCGCGCGCTTGCTGAACTTGCCGCTCGGTGAGTTTGCAAAGTGGCGGCCCGGAGAGCTGATCGCACGGTTCTCCACCGACCTTCAAATGATGATCGACGCCGTGAGCGTCTCGGTCCCGCAACTCGTCGTCGCGTTGGCGACCTTCATCTCGTCGTTCGCCACGATGATCTATCTCGATTGGCTTTTGACGCTGTCGCTGGTGCTCGTCGCCCCGATCGTCTCGTTTGCCGTGTCCAACTTTCAGCGGCTGATCTCGGCGAGCACCCATCTCGCGCAGCGACGGATCGCGGATCTCACGTCGAACCTCTCAGAAATTCTGCAAGGCCAGCGAGTCGTTAAATCGTTTGGGCGAGAGGAGTTCGAAGTCGACCGCTTTCGCACCCGAAACGACGATTTCTTCGGCGCGTACATGAAGCTGACGCAGTTCATTCAGACCCAGCCGTTGGTCGTCTCGACGATCATGGTGGCCGCGGTCGTCGCGATCATGTGGCTCTCGGTGCGCGAGGTCTTGGTCGGGCGGCTCGATACCGGTCGCGTCTTCATGTTTTGGGGGCTGCTCGTGAACTTGATGAACCCGATGAATCGCGTGGCGGCGTTCTTTGGGGACATCAGTAAGGCGATCGTCGGCGCCGGACGCGTCTTCGAGCTGCTGGACCTTCCCGTCGAGGTACGCGATCCTCCAAATGCAATCGCGATGCCCAGCGTTCGCGGCCAGCTCGATTACGTTGACGTTACGTTCCGCTACGGAGCGGACGAACCGCCCGCCCTCAATCACATCAACGCCTCGATTGCAGCGGGGGAGATCGTTGCGCTCGTCGGTCCGTCGGGCGCCGGCAAGACCACGATCGTAAACTTGGTTCCGCGCTTTTACCAGCCGCAGGAAGGCAGCGTCCGGCTCGACGGCGTCGACATCGCGGACGTACGGCTCTCCGACTTGCGCCGCGCGATTGCAATCGTGCCGCAAGACGTTCAGCTCTTCCGCGGCTCGATTCTGGAAAACATCCGTTACGGGCGTCTCGAGGCCACCGACGAAGAAGTTTTTGCCGCGGCCCGCGATGCGAACGTCGAAGAGTACGTCCGCGCCTTTCCCGACGGTTATGCCACCGAGGTCGGCGAGCGGGGCATGCGGCTTTCCGGCGGCGAGCGCCAGCGGATCGCCATTGCGCGCGCGGTGCTGCGGAATCCGCGGATCCTGATCCTCGACGAGGCTACCAGCTCGCTGGACACTCACTCTGAGGCTCTGATCGAGGAGGCCCTCGATCGCTTATTGCCGGGACGCACGACCCTAATGATTGCCCACCGGCTTTCGACGGTCCGCAGGGCGCACAAGGTACTCTACATCGAGGCCGGCCGCGTCATTGAGGTCGGGACGCACGACGAGCTGCTGGCCAAGGGCGGTCACTACGCTCGCCTGCATGCGGCGCAGTTTTCGCTTCGGGCGCCTTAACGAAAGGTCCGCGGCCTGAGGACCCAAAACTATGGATGCGAAAAAAAGCAACTGAGGTTAATATAGTTAACCTCCCAGAAAGGAAATCCAGTTGAACCAGGGATTCACCGTATGGCTCACCGGTCTTTCCGGTGCCGGCAAGAGTACTATTGCGGAACGGCTCGGGCCGGAGCTGACCGCTCGCGGCTGCAACGTCGAAGTGCTCGACGGCGACGAAGTCCGAACCCATCTTTCTAAGGGACTCGGATTTAGCCGAGAAGACCGCGATATCAATATCGGTCGAATCTCGTTCGTCGCCTCGCTGCTCGTCAAGCACGGCGCCGCCGTGATCACCGCCGCCATTTCCCCGTACGCGCTGGCAAGGGCCGAGGCGCGTCAGCGCATTGGCAGCGACCAATTCGTTGAAGTCTACGTGCGCTGTTCGTTAAACGAGCTGACTCGCCGCGACGTCAAAGGGCTTTATGCCAAAGCGATCGCCGGCGAGATCCAACACTTCACCGGCGTCTCCGATCCGTACGAAGCCCCCGAGAATCCCGACGTGATCGTCGACAGCGAACTCGAAGCGGTAGAGCAAAGCGTCGCGAAGATCTTTGCCGAACTCGAACGGCGCGGTTTTGTTCCGGCCGGTGCGAAGGTGGCGTCATGATCGCACCACACGGCGGCAAGCTCGTCAATCGAACCGCAGATTCTCCCGAAGCCGAGCGCGCGTTGCGCGAGGAGAGCAAAGGACTTCGTCGCCTTACGCTTACCGGCCGAGAACTCAACGATCTTGCCCTGATCGCCAACGGCGCGCTCAGTCCGCTCGAAGGCTTCATGTCGCGCAAGGACTACGAGAGCGTCGTCGAGACAATGCGCCTGGCGAACGGATTGGCGTGGAGCATTCCGGTGGTTTTGGGAGAGACTCGCGAAGAGGCGCCCAGTGTGGGCTCGCGCGTCGCACTCTACGACGGTGAAGGGACCCTTCGCGGCGTCATGGACGTCGAGGAGGTCTTCGACTACGATAAGCAGCGCGAAGCGCGCAACGTCTATTTAACCGAAGAGGAGAAGCACCCGGGCGTGGCCGCGCTCTACGAGCGCAAAGACGTGCTGGTAGCCGGCCCGGTCACGGTGCTGGCGACGCAACGCGATCCCGAGAACCTGTCGCCCAGCGAATGCCGCGCCGAGTTCGAGCGTCGCGGCTGGAAGACGATCGTCGGCTTTCAGACGCGCAACCCGGTTCACCGCGCTCACGAGTACATTCAGAAATGTGCGATGGAGATTGTCGACGGGCTGTTGCTTCACCCGCTCGTGGGCGAGACGAAGAGCGACGACATTCCCGCCGACGTGCGCATGCGCTGTTACCGGGCGCTGATCGAGAACTATTATCCGTCCAACCGCGTCCAGCTGAGCACGCTCAAGGCGGCGATGCGTTACGCGGGTCCGCGCGAAGCGATCTTTCACGCGATCATGCGTAAGAACCACGGTTGTACGCACTTCATCGTGGGCCGCGATCATGCCGGCGTCGGAAGCTACTACGGCACGTACGACGCGCAGAAGATGTTCGACAACTTCACGCCCGAAGAGTTGGGCATCATCCCGCTCAAGTTCGAGAATAGCTTCTACTGCACGCGCTGTGAAGGGATGGGCTCGCAGAAGACGTGCAGCCACGATCCGACGCACCACGTGGCGCTCAGCGGCACGCAAGTACGCGAGATGCTGCGCGCCGGTCAGCTTCCTCCGCAGGAGTTCTCGCGGCCGGAGGTTGCGCAGATCCTGATCGAAGCGTCGCGCGAACCCGCTAAGGCATAGGGGTTAAGCGGCATTCTGGGGAGCGGGTGCACGGCGCTGGTGGAGCGCGAAACGGTTACCTTCGGGATCGCTCGCAAAGCACGTCATGCATGCGGGAAACTCGTGCACCTCGCTTACCTCGACGCCGGTGGCCTTGAGGCGTTCGCGCATGGCGCCGATGTCGTCGACTTCGAATGCCGCGCCGGTCGAAGCGCCGGGTTGAAATCCCAGACCTTCGCCGTTGCCGATTCCGAAGGTCGTGCTTCCAACGTTGAACTCGACCCAATGATCGCCGAAGGAGTCGCCGGCTTGCAGACCGAGTACGTCGCGATAAAAGTCGCGGGCCCGCGGCACGTCTCGCACGGAATAGGCAAAGAACGCGATATCCTTGATCATGTAGCTCCTTCCGAGGCGCTACGGAATTCCGTGCGGCGCGTGCGGCTACCTTTCGGCGCAGGCGCGTCAGTCGAGCCGCGCGAAGCACGGCGCCAAGCCAAGGAGGGCGGCGATGCTGGTGCTCAGCCGTAAAGTCAATCAATCGATTATGATCGGCGACGCGATTCGCGTCATCGTCGTGGGGTTCGACGGCGACCAGGTGAAGCTTGGGATCGAGGCGCCGCGCGAAGTTCCGGTGCACCGTTTCGAGGTTTTCCAAGAGATCCAACGCATCGGTTCTTCGGAGGGCGCGCCGAGCGCCGCGGGGGACGGGGACAGCCTCCGGAGCTCATAGAATGTTAAGAGAAGTCTCTGGAATGGCCTTACTTACGGGAGCTTTACTTCTTGAATCTTAGCTACGTCGTCGTTGGGTTCATCGTTGGCGCCTGCACCGCGTACAGCGGCGTCGGCGCCGGCGCGATCACGACGCCGCTACTGATCTTCCTCGGCGTCACGACATCGAAGGCAATCGGATCCGACCTGCTTTTTGCATTAGGTACGCGGCTCGTTGCGATGATCGCGCACGTTCAGAAACGGACGGTGCAGGTCTCGGTGCTCTGGCGTCTCTCCCTTGGCGGATTTCCGGCGGCCATTATTGGTGTGATCCTCAGCGCGCAGTTGCACAAGATGCTCGATATCCACCAGCTGGAGAGCATTTTGCGGCTGGCCGTTGCTGCGGCGCTGATGGTATCTGCGGCTGGGATCATCTTTAACAGGCGGCTCGCGCGCGATCAAACGAGCGAAACGGCCACCGAACTTCCAACGCTGCGCCTTGCCGCGATCGGGTTCTTCGTGGGACTCACGGTCAGCATCACCTCGATCGGCGCCGGTTCGCTAACGCTGCCGTTACTGCTGCTGGCCGCACCGGTCGTGGCGTTGCGCCGTCTGGTCGGAACCGACCTCGCGTTTGCCGTCGTCGTGCTCGTGCCGTCTTTGATTGGCCACTGGCAACTTGGCGACGTTAATCCTTCAATTGCCGGCTCGCTGCTCCTCGGATCGATTCCCGGCGTTTTCGTTGGGTCGCATTTCGTTACACGGTTACCGGAGCGCTGGTTCCGCGGCGCTCTAGCCGGCGTGCTCGTCGTCGTCGCGCTGGCCCTATCAATTCCCGTTCACCACGCGTAGGGAAGCTAACTGGCGTTACTGTTTACGCTCCGCGCAACGAGCTCGTTTGCGCGGAAGAGGCTTTCGAACGTGCCGGCGTCGCTCCACCAGCCTTTCATAACGTCGTAGCGGAGCTCGCCGTCTTGCAGGTAGCGGTTGTTTACGTCGGTGATCTCGAATTCACCGCGCGCCGATGGCGATAGCGCGCGAATATAGTCGAAGACGTGCGCGTCGTACATATAAATGCCGGTAACCGCGTACGAGCTCTTCGGCTGTGCCGGTTTCTCTTCGATTGCAACGATGCGCTCGCCGTCGAAGACGGGTACGCCGAAGCGCCCCGGGTCGTCGACCTCTTTGAGGAGGATGCGAGCGCCGGTGCGTTGCTCGCGAAACTTGGCAACGTAGGGCGCGACGTTCTCTTGGATGATATTGTCGCCGAGCACGACCACGACCGGGCCGCCTTCGGCAAAGTGCTCGCACAGGCGCAGCGCGTCGGCGATTCCGCCTTCGCCTTCCTGATACGTATAATAGATGTCGCGAAGGCCAAACTCCGCGCCGTTGCCGAGGAGCCGGAGAAACTCGCCCGCCGAATTGCCGCCGGTCACGATCATGATCTCCACGATGCCCGCCGAGCAGAGCGTCTCCAGGGGATAGTAGATCATCGGCTTGTCGTAGACCGGCAGCAGATGTTTGTTCGTCACTTTCGTCAGCGGCCGTAGCCGCGTGCCCAGGCCGCCCGCCAAGATGATCCCCTTGGGAGCTCTGGGCGCGTCAGGCCGGGGCATGCGCGCCTTTCAACGGTCGCCACCACGCTTCGTTGGCGCGGTACCAGGCGATCGTGCCGGCAATTCCTTCGTCGAAGCCCACCTGCGGTCGCCACCCCAGCGAGTGCAGCCGCGAGCTGTCGAGCGCGTACCGGCGGTCGTGTCCCAACCTGTCGGTGACGTGCGCGACGTGGCGTTCCATCGAACGCCCGCACGCGCCGACGAGCATCCGGGTCAGCTCGAGGTTGGTCAGCGACGATCCGCCTCCGGCGTTGTAGACGCTGCCGGCCGCGCCGTGCTCGAGGACGTGCAGCACCGCGCGAGCGTGATCTTCGACGTAGAGCCAGTTCCGAATTTGTAAGCCGTCGCCGTAGACGGGTACGCTCCGGTCGTCGAGCAGGTTGGTAATGAAGAGCGGAACGATTTTTTCGGGATACTGATTGGGGCCGTAGGTGTTGCTTCCGCGGGTGATGACGACGGAGACGCCATAAGTTGCGTGATAGGCCAGCGCCAGCAAGTCGGCGGCAGCCTTACTGGCAGCATATGGGCTTCGCGGCCGCAGTGGGTCGCTCTCGACGGACTCGCCGTGGGCGACCTCGCCGTAAACCTCGTCGGTCGAGACCTGCACGAGTCGCGCGGCTCGGCCCTGCCGCACTGCTTCGAGCAGGACCTGCGTGCCCAAGGTGTCGGTGCGCAGGAAGGCCTCGGGATCGTCGATCGAGCGGTCGACGTGGGTCTCGGCCGCAAAATTTACGACGGCGTCGGCCTTGTTGCCGATTGCCTCGTGCACGGCTGCCGGATCGCAGATGTCGCCCCGCAGAAAGCGGTAACGAGGCGCTTGCTCGAGGTCGGAGAGGTTCGCCGGGTTTCCGGCGTAGGTCATGGCGTCGAGATTGACGATCTCGAGGCCCGGGCGCTCGTTGAGCGCAAGGCGAATGAAGTGCGAGCCGATAAAGCCCAGACCCCCCGTAACCACCCAGCGCATGCCGCGGCGCTTTCGGTTCGGGGGCGAAGGGAGCCTGGCCCGAGCGAGCATAGCGAGCCGGCGGGCGGGCGTGCTATAATCGCGCGGCTGTCCCTTACTTCACCTCGCAGGGAGGCGGGGTGTTCATGACTCCATCGAGGTCCGCCAGCGCAGGATGGGCGGCGGACGGGAGCCAGAAAGGTTAACCTATGACCGTCGTCACCATGCGCGAGCTCTTGGAGGCGGGCGTCCACTTCGGCCACCAAACCCGTCGCTGGAACCCGAAGATGAAGCCGTACATCTTTCAAGAGCGTAACGGCATTTACATAATCGACCTCGCGCTTACCGTACAGAAGCTTCGAGAGACCTACGAAGCCGTCAGGCAACTCGCTCGCGCGGGAAAAGTGATTCTCTTCGTCGGGACGAAGAAGCAGGCCGCCGAAGTCGTGCGCGAAGAGGCCGAGCGTGCCGGCACGTTCTTCGTCAATCAGCGCTGGTTGGGGGGCACCCTCACCAACTTTGCAACGATTCAAAAACGCATCGCCCGCCTGCGCGAACTCGAGAACATGAAGCTTCAGGGCGACTTCGAACGGCTGCCGAAAAAAGAAGTTGCCACTCTGCAGGACGAGATGAACCGGCTCGAGCGCTTTCTCGGCGGCATCAAGGATATGCACCGGCTGCCCGACGCGCTCTTCATCGTCGATCCGAAGAAGGAACGGATCGCCGTTTTGGAAGCGCGCAAACTCAAGATTCCGATTATCGCGGTGATCGACACCAATTGCGATCCCGACGAGATCGACTATCCCATCCCCGGCAACGACGATGCGATCCGCGCCGTGAAGCTGATGGTCGGCAAGATCGCCGATGCGATCATCGAGGGGAAGACCGAGAGCGAGAGCGCGTACGATCAAGTCGAATACGAAGCCGCACCGGAGGCGCTCGAAGACGAGGCTCCCGTAACGATGGCGGAGGCGGGGCTTTGATTTCCTATCAACCCAAAGCCGAAGAAATAAAAGCGCTGCGCGAAGCGACCAGCGCGCCGATGATGGACTGCCGCAAAGCGCTGCTCGATGCCGCCGGCGATGTGGACGCGGCCAAAACGCTGCTGCTCGAGCGTGGCGCCGCACAGGCCGCCAAGAAGGCCGAACGGGTGGCCGACGAAGGCCTCGTCACCAGCTACGTGCATTCCGGCGGGAAGATCGGAGTCTTGGTCGAGGTCAACAGCGAAACCGATTTCGTGGCTCGCAATCCGCGCTTTTCGGAGCTCTCTCGCGACATCGCGATGCATATCGCCGCGATGTCGCCGCAGTATCTCGATCGCGAGAGCGTCCCGAGCGAGATCGTGGATCGCTTGCGCGAGGAGTTCGCGGCCGGCGTACCGTCGGGAAAGTCCGCCGAAGTCGGCGAGAAGATCGTTGCCGGCAAGCTGAACAAATGGTTTGAAGAGCACTGCCTGCTCGACCAGACCTTCGTGAAGGACGATAGCGTGACCGTCGGAGACTTGATCCATCGTTCGATCGGGGCGCTCGGCGAGCGAATTCGAGTCCGGCGTTTCGCCAGATACGCCCTCGGTGATTGAACGCGACCGGCCGCGATACTCTCGCGTGCTGCTGAAGATTTCAGGTGAGGCATTCGCCGGCAGTTCGAGCAGCGTTGACGTCACCACGACGCACGCGATGGCGGCGCAGATTGCCGACGTAAGCCGCGACGGCGTCTCCGTGGCGATCGTCGTTGGCGGAGGCAACATCTGGCGTGGAAAGGTGCACGAAGAGGCGGGCATGGATCGCCCTACCGCCGATTACATGGGAATGCTGGCGACCGTGATTAACGCCCTGGCGTTGCAGGACGCGCTGGAGCGCATGGGTGTGGCGTCGCGCGTTCAAACCGCGATCGCGATGCACCAGATCGCCGAGCCGTATATTCGGCGGCGCGCGATTCGTCATTTGGAGAAGGGGCGGGTCGTCATTTTCGCGGGTGGAACCGGCAACCCGTACTTCACCACCGACACGACGGCGGCACTGCGGGCGGTGGAAGTCGACGCCGAAGCGATCCTCAAGGCGACCAAGGTCGACGGTATCTACTCCGCCGATCCGAAGAAAGATCCGCTGGCCACGCGCTTCGAACGCCTCGACTATATGGACGTGTTACAGCTCGGACTGGAGGTGATGGACTCGACCTCCATGGCGCTGTGCATGGATAACTCGGTACCGGTCATCGTCTTCGACATGGCGGTTCCCGGAAATATTCGCCGCGTCATCTGGGGTGATGCGATCGGAACCTACGTGGGGCGGCAGACCGCGCCGGTCGGCGCAAGGAGCGTGTGAGCGATGGCGACCAGCGATTTTAAAGAGATCGAATCCAAGATGCACAAATGCGTGGAGGCGACTCGCGGCGAGTTCGCGGCAATTCGCACCGGCCGCGCGTCGCCGGCACTGCTCGATCGTCTCGTGGTAGAGGCGTACGGTCAGCCGGCGCCGCTCAAACAGGTCGCCGGAGTCTCGATCCCGGATTCGCGCACCCTGATGATCACGGCATGGGACAAGGGCGTCGTTTCGGAGATTCGCAAAGCGATCGAAAAAAGCGATCTAGGCCTGACGCCCAACGTCGACGGCACCGCTATTCGCCTCGTGATACCTCCTTTAAACGAAGAGCGTCGCCGCGACCTCGCGAAGCTGGTCAAGAAGAAGGGCGAGGACGGCCGAATCGCCGTTCGCAACGTGCGGCACCACGCCCACGACGAGCTAAAGAACGAGCTAAAGTCGCATTCGATCACCGAAGACGAAAATAAGCGGATGCAAGACACTCTTCAGAAGCTTACGGACAAGTACGTCAAAGAGATCGATGGCCTGGTCGTGGCCAAAGAAAAAGAGATCATGGAAGTGTGACCGAGGAGCTGATACTCGTTCCGGAGGTGCAAGCGCGGCGCGCGCTGCGCAATCACGCTCTACGCCTGCACGTGCTCGCTCCTCACGGGGCGTGGCTGGGCTGTGGGGCTTTACGCGTCCTTCGCTTGAAGATACTCGAGGACCAGTCGGCAGAAATCGTCGCCGGCTACGAGTCCTATCGGCCTCTATGACGACGTCGTTGGCCGAGGCGCGCACCGCGGCGCTGGGTTCGGATTCCGTGCCGCGTCACGTAGCCATCATCATGGACGGCAATCGCCGCTGGGCTAAATCGCGAGGTCTCCCCGCGATCGAGGGGCATCGTCGCGGCATGGTGGCGCTTCGCCACGTGACGCGGGCTGCCAGCGATTTCGGCATCCGCGTGCTCACCGTCTACGGCTTCTCGACGGAAAACTGGAATCGCTCCGCCAACGAGATCTCGTTGCTCTTCGAGTTGTGCGTTGCGTTCGCGCGCAACGAGCTGCTCGAGCTTCAGCGCAACGGCGTGCGCGTGCGCGTCATCGGCGAGTGGGAGTCGCTCCCTTCCGCCCCGCGCGCCGCGCTTGCCGATCTGCAGGCGCAAACCGCCGCGAACACCGGTCTGCTGCTCAATCTGGCGGTGAACTATAGCTCGCATGCCGAGCTTCTGGGCGCGGTCCGGGCCATCGCGCAGGACGTTGCCTCGGGAAACCTGGCGCCCGACGCGATCGACGAGAACGCCATCCGGCGCTACCTTTATACGGCGGACCTGCCGGAGCTCGACCTGCTGATTCGAGCCGGCGGCGAGCGGCGGCTTTCAAACTTTCTTCTGTACCAAGCGGCATACGCCGAGCTCGTGATGTGTGACGTTTATTGGCCGGACTTCTCGAAGGACGATCTCGCGCGAGCGCTCGTGGAGTTTGCGCAGCGAGCGACGGTTCGGCGGGA
>JABCZE010000031.1 GCA_013289785.1 Vulcanimicrobiota bacterium
TGCCGTCGCCCTTGAGAATCACCGTTTTGAGGTAGTAGGGCTTCATGAATGAATATTGATAGACGCGGTCTTGCGTCTTCGGTCCGTTGACTTCGTGCGAGTGCAGAACGCACGTGTAATCGTCCACGCCGGCAAACGCGCGGTCGAATGCCGCGATCGCGGGGGCCTGACCGGCCGCGCGCGCGGTGCCGCAAGTTGCCGCGACGAGCGCCACAAGCACTCGCGCTTGCCACGCGCGCTGAGCTTGGCGGAAGATATCCTCCGCCGAGGGCGCTACGGCGATGTGCGGCCGCCGACGATAAGCACGTTCATTGCGCGAGGGCCGAACGACGAACGAAAGTGACCGCTCACCGTTACCTGGCTTCCGGCGCTGACGTTCGCTCTATCGAACTCGATGACGTTGATGCAGGCACTGTCGCAGAGCTGATAGATCGTCGCCGTGCGACGGCGCATCTGGCGAGCGTTCGGCTTTCTTGCCATTCCCGTCACGGTGATGTCCTGTCCGTCGTAGGTGGCGGGATTAGCGGCTAGCGCGGACGGCGCGAGCGCTTGGCTCGCGTGGCTGCAGGCTACGGTCAAAGCCGCGGCCGCCAGAAGCGCGACACACGCTGCGGCGCGTAAAGACTGTAAAATTGAGGGCATCGAGGAGACTTCGATTCGAATACCACCTGTGGCCTTGCCCGGGCGATGCTTTCACAAGCGACTATCCGCCGGGCAGGCCGACCCCTAGAGCCTCATACTTAACTACGTCGATACCGAAGTGATGTGCGAGTCCGAGCGGCGCCATGCCGATCGAACGGATGACGCCGATCGACCGGGCGTTCTCGGGAAACGCTACGGCGACGATGCGTGGCATCTTCAGGTTGGTAAACCCATGGGCTAGCATTGTCCTCGCTGCTTCGGAAGCGTAACCCTTCCCCCAGTGGGGAGAATCCAGGACGAATGCGATCTCGATCTCGGGCGTTTGCTCGAGCCGCCCGAGCCCACAGTGTCCGATGACCGTTCCGAGGCTCTTGACGACGACGGGATAGAAACCGTAACCTTGCTCGATATCGAGCTCCCGCATCCGCGCTATTATTCTGGCCGTTCGCTCGGGAGTCCATATCCCGCCCGGAATGAACTGCATCACCTCAGGCTTGAGGTAAATGTCCGTCACCGCGGCGACATCTTCGTCGTTCCACTTGCGAATGAGCAGCCGCTCCGTCTCAACAACGCTCATCCTAAACCGATGGCCGGGGGCCGAGCTGCGAATATTTCATACTGCGCAGAGTTTAGGCCGGTCCATGAGCTCGGCCTTCAGCTGTGGGGAACGCTCCCGAGGATATACGGGCGCACCGCTGAATTGCAGCCGCCTTGCTTTTCGTTTGTCTGGAGGTTGAGGACCATGCGCTTTTCATCGGCCGCCGCGACGAGTCTATTCATCGCCGTCGTCATCGCGTTTACGGGTTGCGGAAGCAACTTGCAAACGACTCAAAGTCTGCCGAATACGGGGGCACTTGTGAAAGGGCCCATCAGTGAAGTTGAAGTGCTGAAGCTTCAACTTGCCGGGAAACTGCACAGCATCTTCCCGCGTGAGGCTCTGCTGCACGCCCTCAAGACGATCGGCGGGCACCCGCGACCCCATCTCGCTTTCCGCCGTTCGAGTAGCGTGAGCCTGTGGGTGTCGGATCTCGCCTACTCTTACGTGATCGGGACGAACGGAAGCGGCAAACAGATCGTCACGGCCATCGATACCGGGCAGAACGGATGTTCGGATCCCAACGGTATCAAGGTCGATCATTCTTTGAATCTTTGGGTCGCCTGCAGTTTCAACTCGTCGATGGCCAATGGTGTGGTCCAAGAGTATAAACCGGGCTCGTCGACGCCGTTCGCGACGTTTAACGATGCCGGGTGCAACTCACCCTGCACGTCGTTCAACGCGTCCGCCCAAGACGTTGCTTTTGACTCCAACGGACACGTGTTTGCCGCAAACGGCGATTCCAACGAATGCGATCCGACCTGCTCGGCACCTCTGGTCGCGGCCGTTTGGTGGCCGTCAAACTCGCCCAGCTCCGTGCCGGCTCCCATTGAGGATCCAAATATCAACAACTTTGGCGGTTTCCTGGACGTTGACGCGGCCGGAAACCTTTACATGACGGGACAAGGATGCATCGGGACCGCGTGCGGCTACCTGCTCGACGAGATCGCGAATCCGACCGGCGCATCGCCGACCGTAGTCAACCTCATTCCCCCGAGCTTTAGCGCGGATTTGGAAGGAGTCTACGTCAGCAACGGTGGCACGGTATTGAACGTTACCGACGCAGCATCGCGGAAGACTTCGCAGTACCATCTGCCTTGGACCGGGGTACCCTTCGATAAGCTGGGCCCGACGGTGCAAAATGTTGCGGGCTTCGGGCAGCCGGTCTCCGGGGGCTTCAACTACGCGGACAAGCGGCTCGCTCTCGGCGACGCATTCGGTTGGGTCGACATCGGACGGGTCGCCACAAATGCGTGGACCGCCGCGACGAATATCGACATCAACGCGCTCAATGTCGGCGCGGCATTTGTGCCGTCGGACAAGTAGGTTCCTGAGGCGTCGCTACTTCGTCGAACGAATATAGGTGACGGCCGAATGGCCGTTGGTGTCCTGGACCCGGATCTGCTCGGTATCGAGCTTGCTGCACGTGACGCCTTGCGGAACCACGGTCCAGGCCCCGGTCGTCGTGATCGGAGTTTGAACTACCCAACACTTTCCAACGACCGTATCGGCGGTAAAGAGCCCCGTGTAACCGTCTTCCACCGCGATCAACGTGAACTTCGATTGAATCGATTCTGCCGCAGGGGCTGATGCCGTTCCGTTAGGCGTTATCCGGATCACGTTGGGCATGTAGTAGGCGGGCGTACAGGACACCAAGCCAAGCGTGATGGCAACCGTCAGCGAAAGATGGCGCGGCCCTCTCATACAAAAAACTTCCTTGTAAGCCGTTCGCGCCCCTGGGGACGGGGCGGTTGCTGGGAGAAGCGCCGCTGTATGGCGCTGCCGACCGGAGCGATCACGCTGCTCTTTAGCGATATCGAGGGAAGCACGCAGCGCTGGGAGGAGAGGCCCGAGGCGATGGTCTCGGCGCTGCACCGTCACGACCAGCTGATGCGCGGCGCCATCGAAGCAAACAGCGGCCATATCTTCAAGACCGTCGGCGATGCCTTTTGCGCGGCGTTCTCGCGCGCGGCCGACGGGGTGGCGGCGGCCTTGGATGCCCAGCGCGCGGTGGCGGCGGAAGACTTCTCGGCCGTCGGCGGATTGCGCGTGCGCATCGCGGTGCATAGCGGCACGACCCACGAGCGAGATGGCGACTATTTCGGTCCGACGGTAAACCGGGTCGCGCGATTGCTGGCCGTCGTGCACGGCGAACAGGTAGTGATCTCCGGAGAGGCTGCGCAGTTGCTTGCGGACGCATTGCCTGGCCAAGCGGAACTGCGCGACCTCGGCAGTCACCGTCTGAAGGATTTGGTCGAGCCGGAGCACGCGTGGCAACTCACGGCCCCGGGCTTGCGCGATGTCTTTCCACCGCTGCTGTCGCTGGGATCGCTTCCGAACAATCTGCCGCGGCAAGTAACGGCGCTCATCGGCCGCGATGAGGTTGTCGCCGAAGTCGAAGCCCTGATCGCGCAATCGCCGCTGGTAACGTTGGTGGGAACCGGCGGCGTCGGCAAGACGCGCCTGGCGTTGCAGGCCGGTGCGGACGTGCTCGACGGCTCCGGCGACGGCGTGTGGTTCGTAGAGCTGGCGCCGCTGAGCGATCCGAGTTTGGTCGCGGTTACGATTGCATCGACGTTGGGATTGCGCGAGCAGCCGGAGCGCCCGATGCTCGAAACGTTGCTGCGATATCTAAAAAATAGACGATTGCTTCTCATCCTGGACAACTGCGAGCACGTTATCGCAGAGACTGCGCGAATTGCTGAAGCCATTCTGCGAGACTGCCCGAACGTTCGATTGTTGGCGACCAGCCGCGAAGCGCTGCGCATTTCCGGCGAGCAGCCTTACCGGATGCCTTCGCTGGCGGTTCCGAAGGATGGTGCCGCGCGCACCGCAGCGGAGGCGCTGCAATACGGAGCGGCCGCATTATTTATCCAGCGCGCCACGATTGCCGACGCGAAGTTCCGGCTGAGCGACGCAAACGCCCCGGTCGTAGGCGAGATCGTCCGTCGCCTCGACGGCATTCCGTTGGCGATCGAATTGGCCGCGGCGCGCGTAAAGGTGTTGACGTTGCCACAAATAGCCAAGAAATTGGACGAGCGCTTTGCGGTGCTGACCGGTGGAAGCCGTACGGCGTTACCGCGGCACCAAACGATGCGCGCGCTTATCGACTGGAGCTATGACCTGCTCTCTCCGCAGGAGCAGCGGTTGTTCGCGCGGCTTGCAATCTTTGCCGGCGGATGGACGCTGGACACGGCCGGCGAGGTCTGCGCCGGCGACGACGTTCTCGAACTGCTGTCGGCATTGGTCGATAAATCGCTGATCGTTGCCGAGCCTGCCGGCGAACAACAGCGTTACGCCTGGCTCGAGTCGACCCGAGAGTACGCGCGCGAACGGCTGGCGCAAAGCGGCGAGCTCGAGACGATCGCGCGCGCGCACGCCGAGGCCTATCTCGTTCTCGCCGAGCGCTTACACGGCGCGTTCGACTCGACTCCCGATCGAGTCTGGTTGTCGCAGACCGAACCGGAGTTAGAGAACTGGCGTGCGGCGCTGGCATGGTCGCTCGGCGCGCGAAACGACGTTCTGCTCGGGCAGCGCCTCACCGCTAAGTTGGGCGACTTCTGGCACAGCTATGGCGCGAGCGAAGGACTGCGCTGGGTGCGAGCGGCGCTCGAAATGGTTGACGAGTCGACGCCCGCCTTGGTCGTCGCGCAGCTCGACCTTGCCGAAGGGCTGCTGTACGAGTCGCTCGGCCGTATCGGTTTGAGCCACATCCCGGCCCAACGGGCTTTGTCGCGCTTCCACGAGCTTGACGACCAAATGGGCGTGGCCTACGCGCAACACATTCTCGGCAGCTCGCTAGCCCACCACGGCCGCATCGCCGACGGCGAAGCACTGTTGAGGGCCGCGCTCGAGGTTTCTCGCAAGTACGGAGGGCGCAGGCTAACGGGACGCACGCTGCGGCGCCTGGCGACGGCTCGCGTGCATGCCGGCGATCGCGCGACGGCGCGCTCGCTCTACGCGGAAGCCTTGGAAATCTTCAAAGCGGCCGGGGCAGAGCGCAACGTTGCGTTTGTGGCGACCTTCCTCGCCGAACTCGAATTCCAAGAGGGCGACGCCGAGGCGGCGGTACGGCTCGCGGGGCAAGCGCTGGCGAGCGATCGCGAGGTGCCGGACCGAATCCGCGCGATGTTCACTTCAAGCAACATGGCGGCGTACCTAATCGCTCTGGAACGTTATGACGAAGCGCGCGAACGCGCCCGCGAAGCGCTTACGCTTGCGGCTCGTCAAGAGAACGCCGTCCTGGTCGCAACCGCGTTGCAGCATTTAGCGGCCTGCGCGGCGCTACGGCTGGGCGAAGAAGAAGCGCAAGCCAATAAGACGCGCGCCGCGAGCTTGATCGGCTTTGTCGATGCGCGTCTAACCGAACTCGAAAATCACCGTGAGTTCACCGAGCAACAAGAATACGACCGCGCGATCGATGCGCTCCGAGAGACGTTCGACCAGAGCGAGCTTGGGCGGCTCATGGCAGAGGGCCAAGCCTGGAGCAAGGAGCGAGCGATCGCGGAAGGCCTTGCTACCTAGGGTTCTGGCTCCTCGTTTTTACCACGCCCGAATCGCACGTCGGATTGATCGAACGATGCACGCCCAGTGCGCCATGCGCCGGCAGGCTGACCGATTGACCGTAGGGCTCTGACGGCGGTGAGCCAACGCTCGAAACCGGGCTGCCGCCTGACGGATAGTTCCAGCACTCGACCTGGCCGCCGGTGGAGCCGTTGGGGCACCAGAGGTTGCTGCCGACGACGATCCCGCCTTGGTGCTTGTTCGCCGGTGTGTTCTTCAACCCGACGATGAACGGCTGAACGACGTCGGTGTAGTTGTTGTAGCACGAGGCCGACAGAACGGTGGCGGTATGTTGGGTGAGCGTCGAGCCGCTCAGCGTGCTCTGATAAATACCGGTTTGGAACGCCCCGCCGGTTTCCTGGTCGCCGACTGCGATGTACTTTCCGTCCCACATCGTGCCGCCCGCGAAGCCGATCGTTCCGCTGAACGAGTCTACCGTCATCGTCCCGGTACCAACCGCCAGTTCGCAGACGTTGAAGCCGGTGCTCTCGCCCACGCCGATGAGGTTGCGGTGCTTGTCGTAACCCATAGTCCAGAGGAACTCACACGACGAGTTGCTGTAGGTAACGCCGCTGCCCGGGTTGCCGAGGGCGTAGACCGTAACTTCTCCAGGATCAAAGCTGGTGACGGCGACGTCGCCCTTGGCGTCAACGGAACAGCCAATCGGCGTGCCGCCTGGGCTGTACGTCGTGATCGGGCTGGTGCCGCCGCGCGCGTACTCGACGACCGTGCCGCTGCCGAAGTTCGCGACGAAGACGTCGCCCTTCTTATCGACGCACTGCCCGTAGGGCTCGTCCAATCCCGTCAGCGTTCCCACTGGTGTGGGTCCCGGATACTTGTACACGTACACGTCGTTGGTGGCCTGGTCGGAGACGTAGAGGAGCGCGGAGTGGCTGTCCGGGAGCGGGTTCATCCGCGACCGGCCGCGATCCGGATGGACCGGCCGCTCCACGTAGTGGGGCACGGTGAGTGCCAGCGCGCCCCGGCTGGGGAGGGTCAAGCTCCCGGCGGCCGGCGTCGCGTTGGAAGAACCGCCTCCGTTGCACGCAGCGAGCACGGCGGCCAGGCTGAGGCCGGCCGCGTAACGGGCCAAACTCAAGGTTTTCATCTTGACCGGTTCGGCGAGCGGCCGCCCGCCCCCCGCCTTTAGTCGCAGTCAGAGCTCGAACGTGGACCAGTCGTAGGGCGTGAAACCGCGGGCCACGTCGACCCATCCGGCACGATAGGCCTTCCCGATGCCCACTTCATCCCCGAAGCCGGCGACGGTCACCGGCAGCGTCTGCTCCGGCCGGATATAACGCAGGTCGGTCACGGGAAGCGTGCGCACGAACCGTTCGAGCAGTTCGTTGCCCTCCGCGGCGCGCGCGAACTCTTCTTTCGTGAGGCGGCTTATCGCCCGCCGCGCCAGCGATTGAAAATACACGTTGTGCATTTCGGTCTCGAGAATCTTACGCTGCATCGTTCCAAAGACGCTGAATGCGATCTCGATGGCGTCTGCGATGTCGGTGTCGGGTTGGAACGGCGGGTCCAATAACACGACGTCGGCTGCCTTTGAAACCGCATGAGCGATGCCGACGGGGGAGTTGCTGGCGACGCCGCCGTCGCAGTACTCGTTCATCGTACCGTCCGGTCCCGGCATCACGACCGGATCGAATGCAATTGGAAGCGCCGCCGACGCGAAGATGGCCCGATGCAAGATGTCGGGCGTAGCTTCGCGCACGACCGTTCTCGAGCCGAGCGAGAGCTGCAGCGCGTGGACGACTCGCTCGGGCAGGTCCGCGCCGGCGTTCCCCGGGCGGAGATAAAAATACTCGGGCCGCTGCAGCGTAAGGTTGGTTACCGCCCACACCATCAGCATCGCAAGCGGCGTCGTGGGATCGAGGTGGCGAACGATCCAGTCGTAGACGGGTTTACTTTCCAAGACGCCCGTCTGATTTCGCGCTAGCTTTGCCAACTCAACGACCGACGCGGCGCGATCGAGGAGCCCGCTCTGCGAATCGCGCAACGCTTGATATTCCGGCTTCAGTTGCATGAGATGCTCGCCGCTGATACCGTACCAGAGGTTGTGAAGTCTGGTATATTGAGCGGTCGCAACGAACCAGGCGTTGAGCGCCCCGATCGAGGTTCCGCAAACGATTTCGTAAGGCGCCAGCGGCGACCCGTCGCTCACGGAGCCGGTAGCCGCCAGTGCACCGATAAGGCCGGCCTCGTACGCGCCGCGCGCGCCGCCCCCGCTGAGCACGAGGGCCCGATCGAGCGGTTCGACCGCCGCCGTGTCGCCGTCCGATATCCCTAGCAACGCCGGTGCGAACCCGGACGCGCCGAGTCCAAATAAGAATTTACGCCGCTCTATCGTTGCCATCGAGCGTATTTAGTTGGGCGTAGGGGGATATCCCACCACCTAACTACGCCTTTCCTAGGGCCGCGGTACTCGAGGTAATTAAAACGGACGGACGAACGCGTGGTACGGCATGCCCGTCGCGCTCAAAACGATCCGCACGATCGCGCTCAACGAAAGCTGATCGTTTGCGCCGGCCGATTCCAACCGGTCTTGCCCTCGCGGCGCTCGGCGTCGTCTTCGGCGACATCGGAACCAGCCCGCTGTACACGATCAAGACCTGTTTTACGACCGCCGATGCCACGCCGACGGTGGAGAATGCCGTCGGCATCGCTTCAATACTCATTTGGACGCTCTTCTTCGTCGTCTGCATCAAGTACGTCACGGTATTGATGCGCATCGATCACGACGGCGAAGGCGGAATTCTCGCCTTGCTCGCACGCGCCGAGCCGCCGCTGATCTTCGGCGTTCCGATGCGTCCCGATTGGATCGTCTTGGTCGCGGTGATCGGTGGCGCGATGATCATCGGCGATGGAATGATCACGCCGGCGATCTCGGTGATCTCGGCGGTCGAGGGACTGCGCGTCGCCACGCCTAACGCAGAGCCGCTTATCGTTCCGATCGCGTCGGGGATTCTGCTGGCGCTGTTCGCCATCCAGTGGCGCGGAACGCAGAGCGTCGGAGTAATCTTCGGCCCGATCATGGCTCTGTGGTTTGTTACGATCGCTGTGGCGGGCCTGATCGCGATCGCCGCGCATCCTGCGATCCTTGCGGCGCTCAATCCGCTGCATGCCCTGCGGTTCGTGACGCATCACGGCGTGTTCGGTTTTCTGATCTTCGGCGCGATCATTCTGGGAATGACCGGCGCCGAAGCGCTTTATGCCGACATGTCGCACTTCGGGCGCATCCCCATCACGCTGGCATGGTACGGCTTCGTTTTCCCGGCACTCATTCTCAACTACGTGGGTCAAAGTGCGGTGATTGCCGCAGATCCCGGCGCACTCGACTCGCCGTTCTACGCGCTCACGCCGGGCTGGACGCTGATGCCGATGGTGGCCTTAGCCACGGCCGCCACGATCATCGCGTCGCAGTCGCTGATTTCGGGCGCGTTTACCCTGACGGAGCAAGCCATTGCGCTCAACCTCTGTCCCAGCATGACCGTGCGGCATACGTCCAGGGATCAGCGCGGGCAGGTCTACGTGCCGTTCGTGAACGCGATGCTCGCGATCGTCTGCATCCTGCTCGTCGTCACGTTCCGCAGCAGCGACCGGCTCGCGTCGATGTACGGTCTCGCGGTCTCCGCGACGATGTTCGCGACCGATATCGTGTTTTATGTCGTCGCGACGCGCACGCTGCGATGGAAGCCGGTGTGGGCTCTGGCACTAGCCGGTTCGTTCGCACTCTTAGACGCGACCTTCGTGCTTGCCGGGCTGCATAAGTTCGTTGACGGCGCGTGGCTGCCGCTCGCGATCGCCGCAGTGCTTTCGGTGACGGCGGTCACCTGGCTGATGGGGCGGCGGGTGGTGGCGCGCGAGCTGCTCGAGCAGCGCGAACCGGTCGAACAGTTCGCCGCCGAGCACGGAGCCTTGGTGTCGGCTCCCAAAGGTGCCGTCGTGCTCCTCAGCGGCGATCCTACCGGCGTTCCCTTCGTCAACTCCCATCGCTGGCTCGAGCGGCTCGTCAACGACGAGGTCGTCATCCTGCTAACCGTAAAGCGGGTGGCGCGACCGTATCTGCCGGAAGCACAACGCGTTATGATCGAGGAGATCTCGCCCCGCTTCGTGCGGATTCGCGCAGACTTCGGCTACATGGAGATGCGAAAGTTGACGCCGATTCTCAACGCGTGCGGCGCCGCGAACCTGGACATCGACAAGGACACGACGTCGTTCGTTTTCGCCAATCCGGTGATCGTCGGAAAAAGCCACGGCGGATGGCCTCGTTGGCAGCGGCAGTTCTTCGAGCTGTTGCAGCACAACTCGCGCACTCTGGCAGCAGAGCTCGAAATCAAGGCGAATCGCCAAATAGCGCTGGGCGTCGAGATCCAAATCTAGGAGTGAGGCGAATGGATTCGTGGTGAGAAGCGTTTTCGTTGGCCCAAACGGCGTTCGCGCCGGGTGGCGATTTCTTGCCTACGCCGTAATTCTCGT
>JABCZE010000032.1 GCA_013289785.1 Vulcanimicrobiota bacterium
CGCGCCGGGAACTTCGGCCGAATATGTAGTCCCCTCGCTCGACGCGCCGGGACTGCGCGGACGCTTCTTCACCCATCTCGTCGAATGCGCCGGCGGCGTCGAGATCGCCGTCGGCCGGAACTTGCCGGTCTTGCGCGAGACGGTTGCCGCCAAACTCACTCGCGATGCTGCAAATAATGCGCTCAAAGTGGCGCTGGCCAGCGCGGTCGTGGATCACATTCCGCTCGTCGGCTTGGTGCTCGGCGCGTTTGCCTCGGCCGGCGACATGGTTGCGATCACCGGGATTCAGGTGATGCTCATGCTCCACATCGAAGCGGCCTACGGGCGCGATCCGGATTTCGGGCGGACGTGGCAGCTCTTGCCGATCATCGGCGGCGGCTTCGGCTGGCGAACGCTGGCGCGCGAACTCGTCGGATTCGTCCCAGTAGCCGGCATCGCGATCAAGGGCGCGATAGCCTACGCGGGCACGATCGTCGTAGGTGAAGGCGTCACGTTCTTTTACGAACACGGCGATTACATGACCAAAGGCCAGGCCGCTGCGCTCTACGAGCGCACCAAGACCGACGCAATGCGCGTGGCACGCGACATTCTCGGCAAACTTCGCAAAAAACGCTAGAGCCGCTCCAGCAAGGATTCGTTATCGAGCGCTTGCAGCTCGGGCGGTACGCGGTTACGTACGGGCTCCGCGAGGCGCGCCGCGATCGCATCCCGGCGCGACGCCGGAAACGCGCTGCGGCGCTCTAAAAAACGCGCGACCAACGCCCGTTCCTCGCCCGAAAGGTAGGCGGTCGGCGCATACGTCGGTTCGCCGGCCAGAGCTCCGCCGGCAGTCGCGCCGCTCAAGCCCGATTCGAGATCAAAACCCTCATGCCGAATGCGGACGTCGAAATAGTACAGCGCGAGCACGAGGCCGACGAAGGGAACGAGAAGCGTGCGGGCTGCCGCGTCCAGCGTCACGTAGACGGCCGTCCATCGCGCGAGACCAAGGATCGCGAAAACGTCAAGGACGGCCGAACACCCGAATACCAGCGTGCCGAGAGCCAACGCACACATCAGCGAGCGGCCAAACTCCGCTCGAGTAAAGATTCGAGCAAAGCTGAGGCGAAGCGCGGCAGCCGGCCGGAGAGACTCGATCGTGGCGGCGTAGAAACCGAAGACGCAGGGCATCGCAAGCAGCGCAGGCGTCAGCGTCGTCGACAGCAACGCGAGAATCACGGCAACTGGAGCCAAGAGCGGAAGCGCCGCCGGCGCTAGAAGCACGACGAGAGAGACCACGATCGTCACCACCGCGAACGCGGCTGCGTCGATCGCAATCAACGCGAGCAGCGTAAGGCCCAGAACGGCGGCGATGCTCGGCCAGCGGCGCAGTACGGCTCGCCAGCAGGGCGCGAATTCGATCGGCGAGCCCCGATAGACAGCGTCGACCCCCTCGGCAATCGCGCTGAGACAGAAGGCCCATGCGAGATACTCCAGGAGCGTCAAAACGATCGAGAGCGCCAGAGCGCCGGCGGAGGGAAACGCCGGCGGAACGGCGTGTGCGCCCAGATCCGGGTGCTCGAAGAAGCGAATCATCGCGTCGAGCTGCGGCTGCTCGATTCGCGTAACGGGATATTGCAAGATCGCCAGCGGCAGGGCAGTCACGGCGACGATGCCGACGAGCGCGCGAACGTTCCGGCTATAGAGCGATACCGCGCGGTCGAATAGTTCAACCAGACCGCGCGCCCGAAGCTCCATCGCGCGCGGTTTGCGGCAAGGCGAACGGAAAACCTTCGGGGAAGGCGCGAGCATGCTGATCGGGACGCTCGAAGCGCTCCGCCGCTATCCGATCAAGAGCTTGCGCGGCGTCGCCCTCGATTCGGTGAGAGTCGAAGTTGCCGGAATTCCCGGCGACCGCTCGGGCGCGCTTTTTGCGCGCCAGGGCCCACGCGAGGGAAAGACCTACCGTGGTAAGGAGCACGATCGCCTTCATCTGCTCCGCGATGCGGCAGCCGCGCAAGCTTCGGCCAAAGAGCGCGGGGTTATGGTGGACGTTCGACGCGGAGAGCACTTTTTCGATGACGCGCCGATTTCGATACTCGTCGACGAGTGGCTACGAGAGCTCGGCGCGCATGTCGGTTACACGGTCGAGTGGGAACGCTTCCGCCCAAACTTCTTCGTACGCGCGAGCGAGGGCCGCGCGCACCCGGTGGCGTTGGAGCAAAGTCTCGTCGATGCCCGGCTTGCGATTGGGACCGTGCGCTTGCGCGTTCGTTCCCCTATCGAACGCTGCGTCACCGTGAACTATCATCCCCGCGGCGAGGCTGCCGACCCGCGGATCCTGCAGTTCTTAGCCACGCAGCGCAACGCGTGGATGGGAATCTACTGCGACGTCCTCGAGCCCGGCATCGTAACCGCCGGCGATTCGTTGATTTGCTTGTAGGCCTCGCAAAGAAGAGGCGCCGTAAAAACGGCGCCTCGCCCCCACACCCGGTTCGACAATGATAGCTCCCCAGGGTAAATCGCCCCCTACGTAAAGCTAGTTAGACCATCCGGAACTGCCGATTGGAACAACCAATCCAAACGGTGGCGAAACTTATAACGTCGTGCGGCCCTCTAAGGCCTTAGCGATGGTCAGCTCGTCTGCGTAATCGAGTTCGCCGCCGATCGGCAAGCCGTAGGCCAGGCGACTCACGATCGAGCCGAGCGGCAGCAGCAGGCGGGATAAATAGAGTGCCGTCGCTTCTCCTTCGGCGTTTGGATTCGTCGCCAGAATCAGCTCGCCCGGCTCCTCGCGCCCGATGCGTTCGATGAGTTCCTTCACGCGCAGTTGCGCCGGACCGATGCCGTCCATCGGCGAGATCAAGCCGCCCAGTACGTGATAGCGACCCTTGAATGCGCCGGTGCGTTCGATCGCGTAGACGTCCTTCGCCTCCGCGACGACGCAGATGATGCGAGCGTCGCGCCGGTCGTCGGTGCAGAACTCGCACGGCTCTTGTTCGGAGAGCGAGTAGCAAATCGAACAGAAGTGAACCTTGTCCTTAACGGCGAGAATCGCCTCGGCCAGGCTCTGCGCTTCGTTACGAGGGCGATTCAAGAGGTGAAAGACTAAGCGGGCCGCGGTTTTTGGGCCAATCGTCGGCAGTTTGCTAAGTTCGTTGATCAGCGCTGCGACCGGACTTGCGAGGGTCCTCACATCAATCCGGGAACGCGCATGCCGCCGGTTACCGAAGCCATCCGTTTTGCCGAGGCTTCGCCGGCTTTGGCGAGCGCGTCGTTCACGGCGACCATTACGAGATCCTCGAGCGTCTCGAGATCCTCCGGATCCGCAACTTCCTTGGCGATCGTAACCCGCTTTACGCGCTGGTCGCAGCTCACGTCGACCGTCACGGCGCCGCCGGCAGCGCTGCCGCTGACGATCGTGTTGGCGAGCTCGTCTTGCGCTTTGGTCATCTCGGCTTGCATCTTTTTGACTTGGGCCATCAACTGTGCTTGATTCATCGTATCCGTTCGTTAGCGTAGTCGAAGAGTGCATCGGGATCGTCGGAATCGCTGGGCGGCCGGGCCTCGGTGACGCCGACCTGCGCGGGTGATTTCGCACGTGCCGAGTTCGAATCGACGCGCAGGGTTACTTTCAAAGGCACCCCGAGCACGTCGGCGATCGCCGCTTCGATGATCTTCGTATGCCCGCGTAACGACTCGGCACTCCAAGTGTCGGGCAGCCTCAGGACGATCGCATTACTCTCGAGCGCTTCGATTGCCGCGCGGGCGAGCGGGGCGCGCAGCGGTTGGCGCTCGCTTTCGATTTTGGAACGAATGCTTTGCCAGGCAGCCTTTACCTTTTGCAGCGAGAGCGGCGACGAGTCGCGTGGTTGAGCGGGTGGCGACGCAACGGGTGGCCGGACGGACTCCGGGGGTTTTTGCGCCGGTATCTCGGCCTTGGCGGGTGCTGGGGGCGGCGGCGCTGCGGCACCCAGGCGTTCTTCCACGGCTGAGATACGGGCACCGAGCGCGTCGAGCGCCGGGTCTTCGGCGGCCATGATGAAGCGCAGGAGTGCCGTCTCGAGTTCGAGCCGCGCGTTGCCACCCGACCGTCCGAGCCAGAGAGCCTCACCAAAGATGCGCAATGCGCGCAACAACGCCGCGTGCGACGTGCCGGCCGCCTGGCGCACCGCGCGCTGCGCGTCCTCGGGAGCCAGATCCGTAGCCAGAAGCGCCGCATCGACTTTAGCAACGAGCAAGTGACGAAAACCCGCAATAAGTGAACGCGTTAACACCGTGAGATCCGCGCCGGCGTCGCTCGCATCTTCGACCGCGCCGAGCGCGGCCGTCGCATCGCCGGCCACGATGGCATCCATAAGGGTTGCAGCAAACTCGCGCCCCGTGGACCCAAATGCGAGATCCAAGGTCCCGGTCGTCGCCGTCTGCCCCGCGGAAAATGCCGCGAGCTGCTCGAGCATCGTCAGCGCGTCGCGCAAACCCCCGTCGGCACGGTAGGCAATCGCCTTGAGCGCCTCGTCGTCGATGGCGATGTTCTCGCCGCGGGCGACCTCTTTCATCTTGTCGATCATCACGGGAACGGCGATTCGGCGAAATGCATAGCGCTGACACCGCGAGAGAATCGTGACCGGCAGCTTCTCCGGCTCGGTCGTCGCCAGGATGAAGACGGCGTGCGGCGGCGGCTCCTCGAGCGTCTTGAGGAAGGCGTTTGCCCCCTCCTTCGTGAGCATGTGCGCCTCGTCCACGATGTAAATTTTCATCCGCATCGTCGCTGGGGCAAACTTCACCGCCTCGCGGAGCGCTCGAATCTCGTCGATTCCACGGTTGCTCGCTGCATCGATTTCGAGGACGTCAAGCGCGGTGCGGCCAGGATCGCCCGGCAATTCTCGCAGGTATTGTCCGGCAGGGGCGTCGGCCCGGCGACGCAGTTGATGCAGCGTGCCAGGATCTTGGCGGCCGAGGTCTTCCCCGACCCGCGCGGCCCCGAAAAGAGGTAAGCATGAGCGAGCTTGCCGCCCTCGATCGCCGAGGACAAGGTGCGGACGACCGCGTCTTGGCCGACGAGATCGGCAAAGGTTCGGGGGCGCCAGGTGCGGTACAAGGACACGACGCTCCACCTTTAGCAGGTCGTTTCGAGGCGCCTGCCGGAGGGTACGGTTGAAACGAGTCGCCCCGGAAGCCGGTTATGCGAATTGCTTCCCACTAAAGCGAACTTACTTTATTTGGGTCTTGTTAGAAAGATGCCCATGGATTTGCGTGCTGCGCTCCAAGAGAACTTTGGATTCGAGAATTTCTATCCCGGCCAGGAAGACGTGGTTTCGCGCGTCCTTCGAGGCCAGGATACGCTTGCAATTCTCGCGACGGGAGCCGGCAAGAGTCTAACCTACCAGTTGCCGGCACTCCTACTCGAAGGAACCACGATCGTCGTCAGCCCGTTGATCGCGCTGATGAAGGACCAGCTCGACATGCTGCGCGAGCGGAATATCACCGACGTCGTCGCGCTCAACTCGACGCTTTCGGAGGATCAGGAACTGCGGGCTCGGGAACGGATCCGCTCCGGGAAGGTCCGCATCGCGTACACGACGCCCGAAAAGCTCGAAGATCAAAGCTTCCTCGACCTGCTCAAAGGGCTGCGGATTCCACTCTTTGTCGTCGACGAAGCGCATTGCATCAGTCAGTGGGGACACGACTTCCGCCCGGCCTATCTCGCCCTGGGCTCCGTCATCGCGCGGCTTGGCCATCCGACGGTGCTCGCACTGACCGCGACGGCCACTCCTTCGGTTCGAGAGGACATTCTCCATCAGCTCGGCATCGATCAGGTCAAACCGATCGTTCGCGGATTCGACCGGCCGAAGTTGATCTACGAGGCGCGCAAGGCCGACAAAGAAGCCGATAAGCTCAAGATTCTCTCGGCGCTCTTCGAAGGTAAGAATGCCCTCGAAGGAACCGGCATCATTTACACCGCGACGATCAAGAACGCGTTGGAAGTTCAAGGCTATCTGACGCGCGAGCTGGGCGTGCCGGCGGCCGTGTACCATTCGAAGCTGCACAAAGAAGACCGGACGTCCGTCCACAACCTATTTATGGACGAATCGATCCGCGCGGTCGTGGCGACCAATGCCTTCGGCTTGGGTATCGACAAGCCGAACATCCGGTTCGTCCTGCATTACGATCTTCCGGGCTCGCTCGAGGCCTATACGCAAGAGGCGGGGCGCGCCGGCCGCGACGGCCTTCCCTCCCGATGCATCCTGATCTACCGCATGAGCGATACGCGCGTGCAGAACTACTTCCTCACCGGCAAGTATCCGGACGTTGAAGAGGTTCAGCGAGTCTTCGGCACCATCGAAGTCTTCGGCAATCAGTCCGAGGGCGTTTCGATGGTCGACCTCCGCAAAATTCTGCAGTTGCCGTTGACCAAACTCAAAGTGATTTTGGCGCTGTTGAAAAAGTCGGGTTATATCGAGCATTCCGCAAAATCGGCCTACGCGTTGACCGAAGCCGTTCGCAAGAACCGCGACCTCATTTTGAACCTCGCCAACTACGATACGAAGAAATCGTACGATCAAAGCAAACTCGCGATGATGCTGCAGTATGCCGAAACCACGTCGTGCCGGCGGCGCTTCATCCTGAACTATTTCGGGGAAGACTTCGATGCAAAGAACTGCGGCTCGTGCGACAACTGCCGCAAAGCTCTTCGCCGCGGCGTCGGCGAAATCGCCGCGACGGGTGGATTCCGGATTGCCGACGTCGTGCAACATTCCAAGTTCGGGATCGGCACCGTCGAACGCGCCGAACGAGACCTGGTGACGGTACTGTTCCCAAGCGTCGGCTATAAGACGCTGCTGGCGTCGGCCGTCCGCCGTGCCGAACCGCAAATTGCGTAGGCTGGCGCCTCTCCTCTTCACGTTCTTGGCGGTCTGCGCGGCGGCACGCGCACAAACTTCG
The DNA here is from genome assembly GCA_013289785.1 of Vulcanimicrobiota bacterium. Classification (GTDB taxonomy): domain Bacteria; phylum Vulcanimicrobiota; class Vulcanimicrobiia; order Vulcanimicrobiales; family Vulcanimicrobiaceae; genus Cybelea. Next base: position 6,922 of record JABCZE010000032.1, read on the forward strand.
GCGCCCTCTCCTACGCCTTCGCCCACGCCGCTGGCAACCTCCGCCGCAAGCCCGACACCGACGCCGCCGCCCATCGTCGTGCAGCCGCAAGCGGCATCCGTACCGGTCGGCACGGCCGTCAATCTCACCGTCGGTTCCGCGATCGCTCCGCTCACCGCGGTCGTACGCGACCCGTCGATCGCGTCGGCGGCAATCGATCAGCCATCGCAGCGGTTAAGCATCGTCGGGAAATCGCCGGGCGCCACGGTCGTCACCGTCAGTGATGCTCGCGGGCTGCGAGTCGACGTTCCGGTTCGGGTTGCATTTTATGCCGGCACGATCGCGCCGTCGGTCAGCCTGCAGCTTACCGGCAATCCGTCGTCGGGTGTTTTCGTGCGCGAACAGGTCGCGCGAGCGGTGCGGGGTGCGGCCGGCCTACGTCCCGGCGCGCAAGTTCTCGTCACGCCCGACGACGTGCCGTTCCAAGGCTCGCTGGACCAGGACGATGTCGCCGCCTTCAACGTTCCGGTTCTCATCCAGGCCAAGGACGACTTCGAAGTGGACGGCTCGACGCACGTGGAGGTTCGCAACGTCGCCGTACCGCGGATCTCGCCCGATTCGCTGATGGTCAGCGACTATCCCGAGCGCTTGACGGAGAACGGCACGCTCTTCACCGCCGATCTTCGCGTGCAGCAACCCTCGCGCTTTCTGTACTTTCACTACAATCCTCCGGGGCAACCCGATCGCCGGATCGTCTTGCGCGCGCAGAATCTCTCACCCGAACCGTCGATCGTGCAAGTAATCGGCGACCGAGGGGGCCCGTCGAGCAACGAGATGGAGACCGGGCACGTCGCCACAAAACGCTTTCTCGTAGACGTCGAACAGAATCAGGGACGACTGCTTACGATTGACGGCAACACGTCGGTCAATATCAGCCAGCAAGATCTCCCCGCCGGGGGCATCGTCTGCAGCCTCTTGCAGCTGCGCGTGCTTTCCGGAGGCAACGTCCACCTTACGCTGGTCGCGCAAGATGCTGCCGCCGATCCGTCCGGCGCGATCGCCGACAGCGGGCTTTTGCAAAGCGGCCACATACACGCGCGGGGCATCTACCCCATCGCAGAGTTCCATTTTGCGACCCTTTGGAAGGTTGACGCGGATTACTTGGAGCTGCCGATCGGCCAGCTGCCGCTGCCCAACGATCTGCAGGGGCAGGCGCTTTCGGGCGACTATGGCGTGCTGCAATCCTTTGTCGTCAACGTTGAGAATCCGTTGGCGTCGCCGCAAGCGATCGCCATCTACGAAAACCCACGCGGCGGACACGCCACCGGTACGTACATCATCGACGGCGTCTTGGTGCAGTCCCATCAAGTTCCGCCCTTCTCCCGCTACAAGGTGCGGCAATACGTCGTTCCCGCGCACGGCTTCGTGCGAGTCACGATCGTTACGATGCCGGAAGCCGGCTCGAGCCTTCCGCTTCGCCTGATCTTTGCGCCCGACGACGGCAGCGTCGCTCCCGGCGCACCGGGCTCGCCGATTTACTAAGCCGCGGACCCTGCGCCGACCGACTCGTAGAGGCGCTTTATTTCGGCGGCGCTAGCCTCCCACGAGAATCGCGCGATTGCGCTCGCGCGGGCGCGCGACGCGCGCTGCTCGCACTCGCCGCGCAGCGCCGCTTCCAACATCGAAGTCCACGCGCCCGCATCGTCGAGCGAAGCGATCGCTGCGTCGTTGCCGACGATCTCAGGCAACGACGTTCGATCCGATACGACGCACGGCACGCCGGCGCAAAGCGCCTGCGCCGCCGCATAGCCGAAGCCTTCATAACGCGAGGGAACCGCTACGACGGCCGCCTCGGTGTAGAGCGCGAGCAGCTCTTCGCGCGAGACGTAGCCACGCAGCTCCAGTCGCTCGGCCACGCCCAAACGCGCGGCGAGTTCCACGCACTCGCGCGCATACGGCGTTTGCGGCCCGACGCAAACGATCCGCGCGCCATTCAACTTCGGCAGCACGGCGATCAGGAGCTCGAGGTTCTTGCGGCGTTCGACGGTTCCCACGGCTAGAATCGTGCGGCCGTCACCACCGTTGCGAGCGATATCGCAAAACTCGGGCGCGACGCCCGGATACACGACGCGCACCGCCGCGCAGTCGACGCCGGCGAGAACCTCGAGCAATGCGTCGCGCGAAAAGGCCGAGTCGACGACTATTCCGTTCGCGCGCCGGTACCGCTCGAGCGCAAAGCGCCCAAAATAATAACGTGCGTACGATCGTGCGTGCGCCTGTACGTGAAGCCAGGCAACGTCGTGCACCGTGACGACGATCGGCATGCCGGCCAGCAGCGGCATCGTTCCCGAAGCGCAGTGGAGCAGGCCGGCGCCGCTGGCACGCGCGCGCCACGGCAGAATCGCCTGATCCCACAAGACGCGCCGATCGAAGCGCCAGGGATTCAACCGCGGTTCGCGCAGCTCGACGAGGTCTACGTGTTGGCGGCGTAATGCGCTTGCCAATCCGGTAACGTACTCGCCGATTCCGGTGGCGGTGCCGACGCTGAGTTGCGCATCGAGCGCAACTTTCACCGCAAATCTCGTTGGAGCGCGCGAACCATCAACGAACTGGGATCGAGCGCACTGGCGCGCTTCAAGTAGGCTATTGCGGCCGTGCGGTCGCCGTTCTCCAAAGCGACAACGCCGAGACCTGCGACGGCGTCGGCACTCCCGGGATCGATTGCGGCTGCTCGCGCAAAGAGTGCGTCTGCCCGGTCGCGCTCGGCAAGTAAGTCGGCCTGATTGGCGGCGGCAATCGCGTACCGCTCGGAGAGCGGCGCCAACGCGACGGCAGCCTCAAAGTTCGAGAGGGCGATCCGCAACCAGGCGCGTTGCGCCGTGCTGCCCGGCACTTTTCGCCACGCGACTTGGTCGGCAAACTGACCCATCTGCCATCGCGCTTCGGCAACCGCGTCGGGGTGCGTCGCACGGCCGCTCAAACGCACCTCCAGCAGTTGCTCGAGTTTGTAGGCGGCCTGCGGATCCGTAAGCGCAAGCCGCTGCGCTGCCGCTAGCACCGCGTCGGAGTCGAACGCGGCCAGCGAGTATTCCAGTGCAAGGCGGCCTTGACCGCGAGCGGCCGCAATTCGCGCGAGCAACTCGTCCCGGCTCGGCGATGCCGGCAAGCGCAAGGCATAGCGCTGCGCCGAGGCCGCGTCGCCTCGTTCGAGCGCGCGCTGCGCCAACGTCGACTCGACGTAGGAAGCCGGTGCAATTCGATCGAGAGCACCATAGACCACGTCGCCAAAGCGAGGGGAAATCAGACTAGGAAGCGTTCCGTCTACGGCGGCTCGGGCATCGAGCGAATCCGACGCCAACTGCACGAGAGCCA
>JABCZE010000033.1 GCA_013289785.1 Vulcanimicrobiota bacterium
ATTAGACCCCGTAGGGCCTCGAAGTGTTAGGGTAACACAGGCCCGGCAGAGCGTCAAATCTCAGCCGGGCGGCCACGACATCTGCCGGCCGGCCAGTACGTGGACGTGCACGTGGCCGACGGTTTGGCCTCCGAGCTCGCCGGTGTTGACCACCAAGCGAAAGCCTTGCGCTCCGCCGCGGTCGGCACCCAGCTGCGCCGCGACGGCGATCAACCGCGCCGCCAGCGCCGGTTCGGCCCGCGTCAGGTCGGCAATCGTTGCGTGATGCGAAACCGGGATCACGAGTGCGTGCGAGGGCGCCTGCGGATTGAGGTCCTCGATCGCGATGACGTCGACCTCTCGAAGGATGGTTTTTGCGGGCACCTCTCCGGCGGCAATTTTGCAGAAGATGCAGTCGTCCATCAATGGCCTCGAATCGTGAAGGTCCAGGATTTCACGGTGGTATTACCGGCCTGGTCGGAGACGCGCACGGTCACTCGCACCGGACCGTTGGGATATTCGTACGACGGCATGTATTGAATGAACTGCGACGTTCGCACGCATTCGGAGGTAACGTCGCGGCCGTCGACCCAGAGCATCGCACTCGACGGATTCACCGGCACCGCGTCGGCGGCAAAGCTCGCATAGACTGCCGGCCGGTTATTGTTGACCGTCGAACCGGCGTCGGGCGCAAAGTCGGCAATGCCCGGCGGCGTGCTCGAGGCCGAGATCGTCTGCGGCGCCGCCGCGTGGGCGACGTCGTTGCCCGATTCGAGCCGGCCGATCAGCGCGTCGCCGTCGAAGTTCGCGCCCCGCGGAATAACGTAGCTTCCGTCGTAAACGCCGGGCGAGCGCTGCTGCATCGCTTGATTGGCCACGTCGGAGCCGATGTCGAACGTCGCGGCCGCACCCGGCGTTCCGTGCACGGTCACGTGAATCGTGTCGCCCGCGCGCAGCGGCCGGGACGCATCGGTCTCGACGCTGTCGATCGTCACGCGCTGTGCGACGCCGGCCGTCTTCCGGCTGGCGAGGATCTCGCGCACTTCGTTGGTCTCGACGTTGTAACGAACGCTGACCGCGTCGTTGGGCTGCAGATCGCTAAAGCTTGCGGCCTTTCCGTTGAGCGAAATCTCCGCCGTGCGTGCAGGCGAAATTACCTGGCCGTCGTCGAGCACGAACTGGTTGCCCGCGATAGCGACGATATGACCGTTCCGCGAGCCGAACTCGTCGATCACGCGCTCGACGCGGCCGTCCTTTCGCATCTCGACTCGTGCGAAGTCGCCGGGGCGCACGTCGCCGAGTTCGCCGGGCGACGTGACGTTCACGTTGACGTCCTCGACGTCAATGGCGGCGTTGGGACCGATCTTGATGATCTTGACGCCGCCGTTATATCCAAGAGTTAACGTCGGCGGATCGGAGAGCACGTCCACCGCCTCGACGGTGCCGAACCGCGCAAAACCGCTTCCAACGGTAATCAGCCCGCGGCTGGAGCGCCCAATGAGCTGCGCGACGATGGTGACCGAGTTGGTGTGCCGGTCGAAATGCGCCTGCGCGCCGAGCACGTCGGTGAAAAACCGCAGCGGAACGTAGAGGACGTCTTTGATCTCCAGCAGTGGTCCCTCCAGGGAGACCTCGCTCGCGTCGACTTGCGCGATTCGGCTCCCGATCGTCAAAACGACGGTCTTGGATCCGATCTGTGTGGCGATGCGATTGCGGGAGCGGTCGAACGCCAACCCGAGTGCCTCGATCGTGCGGCGCACGGGAACGTACAACAGGTTGTGCTCGAAACGCGGGCCCGGATCGAGCGACAGCACGTTGCCGTTAATAACGATCCCGATGGGTCGCTGAGGCGCCACAGCCAGTAGCAACAGCGCCAGCAGCGCTATACGCATGCGCACTTTCCCGTCATCCTGAGCGCAGTCATGTCATCCTGAGCGCAGTCGAAGGATCACTTCTATTCCAGTACCTCTCGATAGACGTCGGCAGTAGCGCGCGCGCAGCGGTCCCAGGACAACCGACCTGCCGCCTCGTGCCCTAAGTTGACCGAGCGTTCGCGGGTACCCTGGTCGGCGAGCATCGTCTCGAGCAGGGTTCTCAGGCCTTCGGCGTCACGGGCCTTAAACGTTAGCGCGGCGGACTCGAGCGCGCTCGGCACGGAATCCTCGCAGGCGATGACCGGGCAGCCGGCGGCCATCGCCTCCAGCATCGGCAAACCGAAGCCCTCGCGCAGCGACGGGTGCACCAGCGCTCGCGCGCCCGCGTAATAGGACGCGAGTTCGTCGCTTCGGACTTCGCCTAATGCCACGATCGCGCGCGACGGCGTGGCCCGGCGCTCGAGCTCGCCGTCGAAATCGTCCGGACCCGTGACGTACAGGTCGACCGCGAATCCCGCTGGGAGCGCCGACCAGGCCGTAAAGAGCGTCGCGAGATCCTTGTGCGGGCGATGGTTTCCAACATACAGCAGGTACGGGCGCGGTGCGGCGTGCGGCGCGACCGCGCGGGAGAACGTTTCGGCGCCCCCCAGCGGGATGACCCGAATCTTCTCGCGCCGCGTGCCGAGAAAGGTCACGAGATCCTCCACGGTACGCTCGTCGTCGGTGATGACCCGCGCCGCGCGCGCGCACGTCCAGCGCACGAGCGTCTGGTAGTACGGCCGCACCTTCGACTTGAAGTACTGCGGAAACCGCAAGTGAATCAAATCGTGGATCGTTACGACGAATCGCGCTGGGACGACCGCCGGTACGTACTGCGAGAGGAAATGGACCAGATCGACGCCCGAGCGCCCAATCGCCAGCGGCAGCCGTACCTGCTCGTCCCAGCCGAAGTTCCCTCCGCGAGCGAACGGGACGAAAGTAAACTCTGGGGCGACCCGCGGCAGCCGCGCGACCAGCTCCGCCGCGTAGGTTTTCATGCCGACCGAGAGCTGCCGAGTCAACCGCGCGTCGAGACCAACGCGCGCGAGGCTCATTGAAGTAACGCTTTCCCCATCGCAACCGCCGGGTAGATCGCAGAATGGTACGCGACGTACCAGCCGCGCGGACCGTCTAGCAGCGCGCCCTTTCCGAACAGCAGCCACGCCAGCCGCGGGACGCTCGCCGCGCACGCGCCGAGCAATCCAAAAAACGAGCCGCGCAGGCGCTCCGCCTCAAGCGAAGTGTAGCGGTCGTATTTCGCCCGGTACGACGCTACGTCGGGGTAGGAAAAATGCAGCAGCGTTCCGCTAAGTTCGCCAACCGTACCCGTGCTGCTCCAGGCCTCGTGCAGAAGCGCGTCGCCCGCTGCCGCCGGATTAGCTTTGAGCGTCACGCGGTCGGTGCGAAAGAGGCGTAACAGCGGCTCGTTGCGCCACATGCGCAGCGGATGGCCGCAGAAATACGTCGTCCGGCGCACGATATATCCGTCGACGTCGTCGGACGCTTCGCCGATCGCGTCGCAGAGCACGTCGTCGAGGGCTTCATCAGCATCGAGCATCAGCGCCCAGGGCGTTTGGGCCGAAGCGAGCGCAAAGCGGCGTGCATCGACGAAATCGGTCCATTCGCGTTGCACGACGACGGCGCCGGCGCCGCGCGCAAACTGCACCGTATGATCGCGCGAGTACGCGTCGAGCACAAAAACGTTGATTGCGCGAGGCAGGCTCGTGAGGGCGCGTGGCAGATTGCGCTCTTCGTCGCGGGTAAGAACGACGGCGGTGATTAGGCCTGGGTCCAGGTCGTCGCCTCGCGAAGGTCTGCCTGTCCGGAGATACGTTCTTGATGTGCCAGCGCCGCGCCGATAAAGTCGCGATACAGCGGTGCGGGCCGGTTGGGGCGCGATTTGAACTCCGGATGAGCTTGCGTCGCAACGAACCATGGATGCATGTCCGGCGGAAGCTCGATGACTTCGACCAGGCGCGTCTTGCCGATCGTGTGATGGCCGCTGAACCGCATCCCGTGTTCCTCGAAGATCGGCCGGTAGCGGTTGTTGAACTCATAGCGGTGGCGGTGCCGTTCGCTGATCTCGAGCGTGCCGTAGGCTCGCGCCGCCTGGCTTCCCTCCTGCAACGTGCAGGCATAGGTGCCCAGCCGCATCGTGCCGCCGTACATCTCCAAATTGCGCTGATCGGGCATGAAGTCGATCACCGGGTCGACGCTCGTTTCGTCGACTTCGCTCGTCATCGCGTCGGGAAGCTCGCACACGTTCCGGGCAAACTCGACGCAGGCCAGCTGCATTCCGTAGCAGATCCCCAGAAACGGGATTCCTTGCTCGCGAACGAACTGGATCGCCCGCAGCTTGCCTTTGACGCCGCGCGCCCCGAAACCCGGAGCCACAAGTACGCCGTGCGCGCCGCGCAGCACGTCGGGGCCGTCGTTCTCAACCAGTTCCGAGTCGATTCGCTTGATCTCGACCGACGCGTGATAGAAGACGCCCGCGTGCGCCAGCGCCTCGTTAATCGAAATGTAGGCGTCCTTGAGCTCGACGTACTTGCCGACCAGCGCGATGGTGACGTGACGCTCGGGGTGAAGCAGCCGGTCGGCGATCGCAACCCAATCGTTGAGCGACGGGCGCCTCGGCGGAAGGTTCAGCTTGCGAATCGCAGCCTGTGCCAAACCCTCGGCTTCAAGATTGAGTGGAACTTGATAGATCGTGCGCGCGTCGCCGTTCTGCACGACCGCGCTGGGCGGAACGTCGCAGAAGAGCGCGATCTTTTCCTTGAGCTCCAGCGGCATCGGCAGCGCCGACTGCGTGCGGCAAACGATGGCGTCGGGAGAGATTCCAATTCCGCGCAGCTCGCGCACCGAGTGCTGCGTCGGTTTGGTCTTGAGCTCGTCGGCGGCACCGAGATGCGGGACCAGCGTCAGGTGGCAGTACATCACGTTTTCGTCCCCGACGTCGTAACGCATCTGTCGAATCGCTTCCAGGAACGGCAAGGACTCGATGTCGCCGACGGTTCCGCCGACCTCGACGATAAAAATGTCCGCGCGGCTAGCCTCGGCAACGCGTTTGATGTGCGCCTTGATCTCGTTGGTAATGTGAGGAATTACTTGAACGGTCGCGCCAAGATAATCGCCGCGCCGTTCCTTTTCGATCACGGAGTTGTAGACCTGACCGGTGGTGACGTTGTTGTGCCGCTGCAGGTTCTCGTCGATGAAGCGCTCGTAGTGGCCGAGATCGAGGTCGGTCTCGGCACCGTCTTCGGTCACGAAGACCTCGCCGTGCTGGTACGGGTTCATCGTACCGGCGTCGACGTTGATGTAGGGATCGAGCTTTTGAATGGAGACGCTAAAACCGCGCGCCTTAAGCAGCCGTCCGAGGGAGGCGGCGGTGATGCCCTTGCCGAGCGAACTCACAACACCCCCGGTGAAGAATATAAACTTCGCCATCTCGGGAAGTTCTTATTCTACCCGGCCGCGCTCGACACCTAGCCCCAGTCGATCCTTAGGTAGCGGTCGAGGCCGGCGTAATCGCGGCCCACCGAGACCGTGGAGCACGGTAGCTCCGCCTTCGCGATCGCGCTGAGGCCCGGCATCGTCGGCGGCGCGGCTTCCAATAGAATCAACGCGTTTGGGTTCACGAGCGGCGCAAGGGAACCGAGCAGCCTGCGATAGAGGGCGAGCCCGTCGGGGCCGCCGTCGAGCGCTTCTCGCGGTTCGTACGCGACGGGATCGGGTTTCCCGGCGATTTCGGCGGTCGGGACGTATGGCAGGTTTGCGACCACGACATCAAAGCGCTGCGCGCTCACCGGCTCAGTCAGGTCGCCGACGTAGAAGCGACAGCGATCCGCGACGCCCCAGCGGCGAACGTTTTCGTTCGCGATCGCGACTGCGGCGGGCGAAATGTCGGTTCCACACACGATCGCGTTCGTTTCGGCGGCGATCGTGCAAGCGATTGCTCCGGAGCCGGTGCCGACATCGAGAACGTGCAGCGGCCGGTCACCGATAAAGCGCAGCGCTTCGTCGACGAGGTGCTCGGTCTCCGGGCGCGGGATCAATACGTTTTCGTTCACAAGGAACTCGCGCCCGTAAAAGCCGGCGCTTCCGAGGAGATACGCAACCGGCACGCCGCACGAGCGCTCGCCACTGAGGTGCTGGAATGCTTCGGCCTCCTGGATCGACGGCGTTGCATCACCATGAGCGACGATCCATGCGCGCCCGCGACGCAGCGCGTGCGCCAAGAGCAGCAACGCATCGGCGTGCGGCGAGTCGCTGGAGTCGCGGAGACGCGCCGTTCCCTCCGCCAAGGTTTGCGCAACGCTGGTCACTGCGCTTCTCCGGCGAGCTGTCGCGCGCGCTGATCGGCGATCAGTTCCTGCGCGATCCGTCCGAGATCCCCGTCGACGATCGCGCGAATATTTCCAAAGCTGCGGTTGATGCGGTGGTCGGTCACGCGGTCCTGCGGAAAGTTGTAGGTCCGAATCTTCTCGGATCGTTCGCCGCTGCCGACTTGCGACCGCCGCAGTGAATCTACCGCTTCTTCTTGTTCACGACGTTTGCGATCGTAGAGGGTAGCCCGCAACATCTGCATCGCCTTTTCGCGGTTTTGGGTCTGCGAACGCTCCTGTTGCGAGGCGACGATAATTCCCGTCGGCACGTGCGTGATGCGAATCGCCGATTCCGTCTTATTGACGTGCTGGCCGCCGGCACCCGAAGCCTTATACGTGTCGACCTGCAGATCCGACGTTTTGATCTCGACCTCGGCGTCGTTCTCGACCTGCGGCAAGACGGCGACCGTTGCGGTGCTCGTATGAATCCGTCCCTGGGCTTCGGTTGCCGGCACGCGTTGAACGCGGTGCACGCCCGATTCGTGCTTCAGCGTGCGGTACGGCTGGTTTCCGTTGACCGTAAAGACGATCTCTTTATAGCCGCCGGCATCGCTCAAACTCTCCGATACGAGCTCGACCTTCATCCCCGCTGATTCGGCAAACCGCATATACATGCGCGCGAGATCGCCGGCAAAGATTGCGGCTTCGTCGCCACCCGTTCCGGCGCGGATTTCCACGAAGACGTCCTTTGAGTCGTCGGGATCTTGCGGAACCATCAGCGCCGCTAACTCTTCTTCGAGTGCGGCCGTGCGGTCGAGCAGCGCGCGGTTCTCTTCAAGCGCCAGTTCGCGCATTTCGCCCTCTTCGGCGCGCGCGAGCTCCTCGTTGTCGTTGATCTGCGCGCGAAGCTCGGTTAGCTGCCGGTGCGTTTGCACCGGAGGCTCGAGTTGCGCGCGCTCGCGTACCAGCGCGGTATACCGCGTTTGGTCGAAGCCGCCCGCAGGATTGGCTAGCTCGGCTTCGATTTCGTCGAAGCGGCGAGCCATCGTTGCTAGGCGCTCGGTGAGCGCGTCGGTCTGGAGTGCCAGTTAGAGTGCGGCAGCTGCCTTCTTAGCTTCGCGCTGCTTCTGGCGGGCTGCGGCCTCCTCTTGCTTCTTGCGCGCGGCGGCCGAGCGCTGATTGAACTTATCGACGCGACCCGCCGTATCGATCAGCTTTTGCTGTCCGGTGAAGAGCGGATGGCACGCGGCGCAGATCTCGACGGCGATCTCGGGGATCGTCGAACCGGTTACGAACGTATTGCCGCAGGCGCAGTGAACCCGCGCCTCGGGATACCATTTTGGATGAATCTTAGTCTTCACAGCTTTAGCATTATATCAGAGAGGGCAAGCCTGTCCTGAGCCCTTCGACTGCGCTCAGGACAGGCTTCGTCGAAGGGATCCCACAGGAGGCCGGCGCGCGGCTCCAAAAGGCAGGACCCGTGAAGTCGTCTTCCTTTTTCGCCATTTTCGGCGGCACAATCGCCGCCATCGCGCTCGCTAGCGGCCTGCCGCAAGGCGGGACTGCCGCCGCTGCCGCAACTCCGCCGCCGACGCCGCCGCCGATCAACTCGCCCGCGGCCATGACGCCGCAGCCGGATTCCTCGATGCTGCCCCAGCCGGCGGCAACGCTCTTCCCGCTCGGTGCCCCCGCCAAGAGCACCAAGAGCACGCCCACCCCCAGCCCGCCGCCGAACTCTCGAAAGGGGCTCGACGGAGTCTGGGAGGTTGAAATTCAACACCCGATGACCACCGATTACACGCACTTCCAGCTAAAAGAGCAGGGCGCGGCGCTAACCGGTACCTACCTCGACGGTAAGAAGAAGCAGTATCCGCTTGTCGGAACCGTCGACGGACAAGACGTCCGCTTGATCGTCTCACTGCCAAACGGCACCACGTTGCTGTTGGAAGGCAAGCTGGACGGAACGACCGACATGGTCGGAATGCTAACGTCGGCCGGCGGGCAGCTCCCCTTTACCGCGTCGTATCGCGCAAAAGAGAAGTGGATCGAAAACGTCAGTCCGTCGCCGGGCGGAGTATCGCAGCCAGGCGGATACACACCGCCTTAAAGCTTCCTCTTCTAGTAGTTTCGGCGAGGCGGCGCTCGACGTAGGGCACGAGGCCGCCGGCGTCGATGAGCGACTGCATGAACGGCGGAAACTCGGCCGCGCGGTACGTCGTGCCTTTGGTTAGGTTGCGAACGATGCCGCTCGCGGGCACAAGTTCGATTTCGTCTCCCGGCTCGATTCCGTCGACGGCTTCGGCCGATTCGAAGATTGGGAATCCAATGTTGAGCGCGTTACGATAGAAGATTCGAGCGAAGCTCTTGGCGATGACCGCCGAGGTTCCGGAGGCTTTGATCGCAATCGGCGCGACTTCGCGACTCGATCCGCAGCCGAAGTTGGTATCCGCGACGATGATGTCGCCGGGCTTCATCTTCGACGTATACTCGGGATCGAGCCCTTCGAGCGCGTGCTTTCCAAGCTCAGTCTTATCGATGATGTTGCAGTATTTTCCGGGGATGATCACGTCGGTGTCGACGTTCTTGCCGTACTTATGCGCGTGGCCGCGTAGCGTTGCTTCCATCGTTTACACCGGTACCGCTTCGACGACGCGGGGATCGGTTATTCGCCCCGTAAGCGCCGATGCCGCGCAGGTTGCCGGCGAAGCGAGGTAGATTTCCGCCTTCGGCGAGCCCATCCGGCCGACGTAGTTTCGATTGGTGGTCGAGATAGCGCGCTCGCCGTCTCCGAGCGTTCCCATGTGCCCGCCGAAACAGGCGCCGCAGCCCGGCGTGTTGACGGCGCAGCCGGCGGCCGCAAGCGTGGTAAGAATGCCCTCGTCTGCGGCTTGCATCCAGACTTTCTGCGAGCCCGGATTTACGATCACGCGCACGTTGGACGCGATCCGCTTACCCTTGAGGATCTTTGCGACTACGCGCAGGTCGTCGATGTAGCCGTTGGTACACGAACCGACGAAAACTTGATCGACCTTCAGATCGTCACGCGTGACGTCCGAGATCGGATGCACGTTATCGGGCGTGTGCGGACAGGCGACTTGCGGCTCCAGCTCGCTAATATCGATCGCGATCACGCGCTCGTAGACGGCGTCGGCATCGGCCCGCTCGAGCACGAACGGACGATCGGTCCGCTCTTTGACGTACGCGATCGTCTTGGCGTCGGCATGGAAGATGCCGTTCTTGGCGCCGGCTTCGATCGCCATGTTGGCCATCGTGATACGGCCGGTGATCGAGAGTTCGTCGACCGTCGAGCCATGATATTCGATCGCGCGATAGGTCGCGCCGTCAATTCCCAACTCGCCGACGGTCCGCAGCATGATGTCTTTGGCGTACACGAACGGTCCCGGCTTTCCGCTGTAGACGAGCTTGATCGACGCCGGAACCTTCAACCACACTTCGCCCAGGACGAAGGCCGCGGCGATATCCGTCGAGCCCATCCCGGTTGCAAAGGCCCCAAACGCGCCGTACGTGCAGGTGTGCGAATCGCCGCCGACGATCAGCTCGCCCGGCGCAACCAAACCTTCCTCCGGAAGCACGACGTGTTCGATCCCGCCCCGGCCGACGTCGAAGAAGTGCTCTATCTCCTGCTCGGCCGCAAACTCTTTCATGAGGCGTGCAAGCCCCGCCGATTGCGCGTCCTTTGCCGGAACGAAGTGGTCGGCGACGAGCGCGATCTTGCTCGAATCGAAGACTTTGCCCGCGCCTTTAAT
>JABCZE010000034.1 GCA_013289785.1 Vulcanimicrobiota bacterium
CGCTCCTCGGCAAGGTAACGCCGGTCACTTCCCAAGACCGTCCTCACCGCCTTCTCATGTGCCCCCCACGCGGGTACCTTACCATGGAAGCCATAGCAAACTCGCCGCTTTTGGAGTCTCGACAGGATGGCGCGCTTTTCGGTTCTAGCGACTCCCGCCCTCGTTGGGCTTCTGCTTGCCGGGTGCAGTGCGGGGTTCGGCCAAGCGCCCGCTTCACTCCCCGCTGCCGGTGGTGACGACCTCCAGACCGTCAGCGACGCGGCCGATTCCCTCGTCGCCAACCGCAGCTCCGCTTCGCAGGATGCCAGGGCGGCCATCGGCGTCACCGACGCCCTGGGCTCCATTATCCGCGACGTGAGCAACACCGAGCGTATTCTCTCCGGCGGCGCGCACCCGCCCAAGCAGCACGCCGGCACGCGTGGAGTCTTCTCGCAGTCGCTGCTGGTGCTAAACCCAGGCGGAGGCGACGTCTCCGGATACTGCCAGAGTTCCGCGGGCTATAGCCTCAAAGGAATTCCCTCGCTCGACGAAACGTTCGGCTGGCAAAGCGGCGTGTACTCGAACGGTGCGCGCGTCAGCGGAGACCACGGATTTTCAACCTGGTCGGCAAATACGAGCGGCGAAGCCGTAGAGGCGCCGATCGGCGGACTCTCGGTCGTGCGCAAAGGGAACGCGAGCTGTCCGATGATCGCGCCGATGTTTTCCGTACGCGGCGCGACGGCGAACGAGGCGTTTTCGATTCCGATCATGCTCACGTATCGTCACGGAACGTTATGGAACCTCAGCCTAAGCAACGCAAGGTTTGCCGGCGGCGAGAGCGTCGACGTTGCGATGTCTTCCGGCCGGCCCCCGTCACTCGCCGGCTTCATCACGAGGGGCAGCACCGAGCTAGCGACGTTTCATACCAACGCTTACGGCAAAGGCACGCTCACGATCACGAGTACCGGCGCGCAATACGCCATCGCCGATTGGATCGTAACCGGAACACCGTAGCGAAATCTTCCGCGCGATTCGCGCAGACTGCCATGCATATGGCACACACGATTCATAGCATCAATGCATGAATCCGAAGAAGTTTCGCGGGTGGTGCTCGAATGGCTGCGGTAACGAAATAAAGAAGGGCGCCACTAAGTACTGTTCCCCAGAGTGCATGCGCCAGCACCACTACCAGCGCCGTGTAGAAGCTATCGAGGCAGGTTTATACTGCACCACAAATTTGGCGGGGTTTCTCCGAAGGTACCTTATTCGCCGACTTGGCGAATCTTGTACGCGATGCGGGTGGGCGCAGAGAAACCCGATTACGAAGAACGTGCCGATCGAGGTCGAGCACATCGACGGGGACTGGCGGAACAATCGGCTGGAAAACCTGACGCTTCTCTGCCCGAACTGCCACGCTCTAACGCCAACGTTCCGCGGCCTGAACCGCGGACGCGGACGAGCACACCGTCTTGGGGGGCGCGGCAATCCGCTGCGCTTTCATAAAACGCTAGTGGAGCACACCGCAGCCGTCGAAAGGTAATTCCGGCGCGCCCGATACAACTTCTTCTGTTGTTGCCGACGTAGCTCAGCTGGTAGAGCGTCACACTTGTAATGTGAGGGCCGTGGGTTCGAGTCCCACCGTCGGCTCCATAGCTCCTTGCACAGAAAGTTTGGTTTATGCCTCGAGTCGTTCATTTCGAAATCCATTCCGCGGATCCCGACGCCGCGGCAAAGTTTTATAGCTCGATCTTTGGTTGGAAGATCTTCAAATGGGACGGACCCGTCGAGTACTGGCTCGTCCAGACCGGTGACGGCCCCGGCATCGACGGCGGCATCGTTCGGCGCCAAGGCGACGCGCCCGCCGCCGGAGCCGCAGTCAACGCTTACGTTTGCACGATCGGCGTCGAATCGCTCGATGAGACGCTGGATTCAATAATCGCCAAGGGCGGGGATATCGCCGTGCCAAAAAATGAGATACCGGGTATCGGAACGCTGGCGTACTTCAAAGACCTCGACGGGAACATCTTTGGAGCGTTGCAACCGGTATAACCGCGACAATCCGTTATGCAAAAGGTTAGTCCCAAATGGGCGCGCGGCGGCCTCGTGCTCGTGTGCGAGCGCTGCTTCAAAGAGCGCATTCCCGAAGAAGACCCGGAGGTCGCCGAACGTATCGGCGACTTTCACCTTCGCAATTGGCTGAAGGAGCGGCTAAAGCAAGATGACTATTGGGGCGCGATTCGCGCGATCAGCACCAGTTGTATGGACGTCTGCGCGCGCGGGCGCGTGACGGTCTGCATCGAACCGTCGGAGGGCGAGCGGTCGGTGATGGTGCTCGATCCGCTCGCCGAACGCGAAGAACTTTATAAGACGATAGTCGAGCAGCTTACTGAAACTCGAACTCTGCCAGGTTCTTCTCGATCTTCCGCTTGACGCGCTGAAGCGCGTTGTCGATCGATTTTACGTGACGGCCGAGGTCGCGCGCCATTTCCTGATAGCTCTTGCCTTCCAGGTACGATTCCAGCACCTGCGACTCCAGCTCAGAGAGATTCTGGCGAATGCGCTGGCGGATATCGTCGGAGACTTCCTGCGTGACGACCAACTCTTCGGGGTCGGACGTCTTCTGGGAAGCCATAACGTCGAGTAGCGTGCGTTCGCTGTCTTCGTCGTAGATCGGCTTGTTGAGCGAAATGTATTGATTGAGCGGAATGTGCTTTTGACGCGTCGCCGTTTTGATCGCGGTGATGATCTGGCGCGTGATGCAGAGCTCGGCAAATGCACGGAAGCTCGAAAGCTTGTCGGCCTTGAAGTCGCGCACGGCTTTGTAGAGGCCGATCATCCCTTCTTGGATGATGTCCTCGCGGTCGGCGCCGATTAAGAAATAACTCTTCGCCTTAATGCGGACGAAGTTTTTATACTTGTTAAGCAGGTACTCCATCGCGAGGTTGTCGCCGGTCTTCGCGATAGCCACGAGATCTTCGTCAACCCGCTGCTGGTACTCCACGCCATCCGAGACGGGGTGGGTCATTGCCATATCTTTTGTCTGCCTCGTGAGTAGACGCACCGCATGCGCAGGCCGGAGCCCGTCTGGCACGGCACGTCGAGGCTAAGTATATAGGAGGTCACCCCTCCCCCGTCAAGGACGAGGCTAGCATGCGCTGGCGGAGGGCCTCGAAAATCAGGACCCCCGTGGCCACTGAGGCGTTCAGCGAGGCGACCCGGCCGTGCATCGGAATCCTCACGAGGAAGTCGCATTCCCGCTTGACCAGCGGCGCGAGCCCGCTTCCTTCGCTGCCCACGACCAGCGCGAGATCCCGGTTGAGGTCCGCCTTGCCCAGCTCGATTCCGGCCGCCGAGGCATCGGCGCCGACGACCCAGATGCCGGCCTTCTTGAGGACCCGGATGGTGTCGGCGACATTGGCGACTCGGGCGATCGGCAGGTAGGCTGCCGCCCCCGCGGCCGCCTTGCGAACCGTCGCGTTGATGCCCGCCGAACGGCGCTCGGGCAAGATCAGGCCGTCGGCGCCGGCGGCCTCGGCCGTCCGGACGATCGCGCCAACGTTATGCGGGTCGGTCAGATGGTCGAGCAGCACCAGCAGGCGCGGCGAGCCGTCGGAGCGGCGAACCGCGAGGACGTCGCCCAGCGAAGCGTACGGAAACGGCGGCGCGGTCGCGATGACGCCTTGGTGTGCTTTAAAGGGAACCCGCTCGAAGAAGGCGCGCTGCTCGAAACGAACCGGCACGTTGCGCTCTTTCGCCCGCGCCAGCAGCACGCGCAGCGCCGCATCCTTGGTGCGGTCGGCCGCTACCGCAATCGAACGCAGTTGCTCGCCGGCGAGCAGCGCTTCTTCGACTGCATGAACTCCGTAGACCAAATCGTCGAAGTCCAGCTCGGTCCGCCGGCCCCGGTGCCTCAGCCCACGACGGTCCAGGTCGTCCCCTCTTTCGTATCGTGCAGATCGATGCCCGATCGTTGCAGGGCATCGCGAAGGCGATCGGAGCCCGCCCAATCTTTTTGACGGCGGGCCTCCGCGCGCATCGCGATGACTCGCTCGATCGCTTCGTGCGGTTGCAGATTTTCGATCTCGCCGGCGGCGCCTTCGCCATCGAGCGCGGCTTGCAGGCGTCCGACGAACTGCGCAGTCAGCTCGACGACGGGCTCCGCGACCCACGAATCGTTTGGCTCGATGCCGAGGATCGTCAGCCAGTAGCGCAGGCGTTCGACCGGCGCGGTGGCGGCAAACTCGTAGAGCACGGCCAGCGCCGCGGCGGTATTCACGTCGTCGTCGAGCGCAGCTTCCATCTGCTCGTCGAATTCCGAACGTTGCGGCGGCGGATCGGCGTCGCGTCGCGCGAGCGCAAGCCGGTAGGCCGTCTTGATTTTGCTCAGGCCCAGCGCCGCTGCGGCAATCGAGTCTTCCGTGAAGTTCATTACCTTGCGATAGCCGGTTTGCAGAAAGAGCCAGCGGATCGCCTGCGGATCGTGACGCAGCAGCATATCCGAAAGCGGCTCGAAGTTTCCGAGCGACTTCGCCATCTTGCGGTTGTCGAAGAGCAACAGGCCGCCGTGCACCCAGAAGTTCGCCATCGGAGGCTGCGCCATCAGCGGTTCGCTCTGCGCGATCTCGTTCTCGTGATGCGGAAAGATGAGGTCCGCGCCGCCGCCGTGGATGTCGAAGCCCACGCCCGGCGGGTCGAGCAGTGCGCGCGCCATCGCGGAACACTCGATGTGCCAGCCCGGGCGGCCTTCGCCATAGGGCTCGAACGGCCAACTCGGCTCGCGCGGCTTGGCGAACTTCCACAGTGCGAAGTCGAGCGGGTCTTCCTTGTTTTCGTCGACCTCGATGCGCGCGCCGGACTCGAGGTCGGCGACGTTTCGATTTGCTAGGCGGCCGTAGTTTTGAAACGTCGAAACGCGATAGTAGACGCCGTCGCGGGTAACATAGGCGTGTCCGCCGTCGACGAGCTCGCGGATCATCTGCTGGATCTCGCCGATATATTTCGTCGCGTATGGCTCGAAATCGTATTCGAGAATGCCGAGTTTTCGCATCGATTCCTTGAACTCGGCGTAAAAATGCTCGACGATGGCGTGATAGTCTTGGCCGGTTTCGATCCCCGCTTTGATGCTGCGATCGTCGATGTCGGTGACGTTCTGCACGTAGGTCACGCGATAGCCGCGATGGGCGAGATAGCGGCGCAACACATCGAAGAAAAGAAAGGAGCGCGCGTGCCCGAGGTGCGCTTGCGCGGAAGGCGTCAGGCCGCAAACGTAGATGCGAACCTCGCCTTCGCGTAACGGCGCGAACGCCTCGACCGTACGCGTTCGAGTGTTATAAAGCTGTAACGGCACCGTTTTTAAATCACCCAGCTCCAGGATTCGTCGCCGGTCGCTTCGCCCTGCTCGAGCTCGTTCAAGCGTTTTTCGAGCTGCTCGAGTTGGCGTTGCAGCCGAACGATTGCGTCGGCCGTCGGATCGGGCATCTCGACCTGCGGGCGTTCCGAAACGACGCGAACCGGTTTGCCGTCTTGGGCGACGATGCGCGCCGGAACTCCGACGACCGTCGCGTTGGCCGGCACGTCCTTCACGACGACCGAACCGCCGCCGACCTTGGCGTTATCTCCCAGCACGATGGCGCCGAGCACGCTGGCGTTCACACCCACGGTGACGTTACGCCCAAGCGTCGGATGTCGCTTGCCGTGCGAGAGGCTCGTGCCCCCAAGCGTGACGCCTTGATAGATCGTGCAGCCATCGCCGATCTCCGAGGTTTCGCCGATAACGACCCCGGAACCGTGATCGATGAAGACGCCCTTGCCGATGCGAGCCGCCGGATGGATCTCGATTCCCGTCAGGAAGCGCGCCACGTTTGCTAAAAACCGCGGGAGCAGCGGAATCCCCGCGGCGTACAGGGCATGGTTGATGCGATGCGCCACGAGCGCGTGAAAGCCCGGATAGGAGAGGACGACGTCGAGCCAGCCGCGCGCGGCGGGGTCGCGATCTTGCGGCGCCTGCAGGTCGGCGAGTAACGTTTCGAACGGTTGATCCATTTTCGAGTACTGTAACCCTTCGACTACGCTCAGGGTGACACATACCTTAGCGGCTGCGCGAAGCGCAGTCCTGAGCGCCGTGTCATCCTGAGCGGAGTCGAAGGACGAAGGGTCAGGATGACAGGAGGGCGACCGCGTAGGCGGCGATGCCGGTTCCGTCCCCCGTGTAGCCCAAGCCCTCGCTCGATTTGGCCTTCACGCTGATGCGGCTCTGGTCGATCTCCAGCCGAACCGCAAGGTTCGCGCGCATCCAGTCGATGTGCGGTGCGAGCTTCGGACGATCGACGACGATCGTGGCGTCGGTATTGACGATCTCGAAGCCGGCCGCGCGCACGGCCGCGGCGCACTGCGCGAGCAGTTCCATCGAGTCGGCATCCTTCCAGCGTGGATCGCTCGCCGGAAAGCGAGTCCCCAGATCGCTCAACCCGGCGGCTCCGAGCAGCGCATCGGCGATTGCGTGGGCGAGGACGTCGGCGTCGGAGTGCCCGAGCGCCCCGCGTTCAAACGCGACGTGGACGCCGCCCAACATAAGCTTGCGCCCTTCGACCAGCGGGTGTACGTCGAATCCGTGGCCGACGCGCATCATGCTACGTCCTTCGACGGAGCCTGCCCTGAGCGGAGTCGAAGGGCTCAGGATGACGCACTTAGGGTGACAATGCGGGCGCTTAGAATTGTTTCGGCTCGAATGACGTCGCCGGGACGCGTGACTTTGAAGTTGTCGCTGGTGGAGGCAACGACGACGACGGAGACGCCGATGCGCTCGAGCAACGCCGCATCGTCGGTGACGGCAATGCCGTCGAGACGACCGCGTTCGTGCGCGGCGCGCAGATCGGCGGCTAAAGCAAACTGCGGCGTCTGTGCCGCCCAGAGCGTACCGCGATCCAGCGTCGCGCTAACGATGAGCGAATCGCGATCGACGAGCTTGATCGTATCGACAACCGGCTCGGCCAACAGCGCTGCGCGTCCCGCGCGCACTTCGCGCATTCCGGCGAGGACGTCCGCGGCGGTGACCAGGGGCCGCGCGCCGTCGTGAACGAATGCCGCGTCGCAATCTTCGCTCAGCGCCATCACGCCTTCACGCGCGCTGTCTTGGCGCAACTCACCGCCACGCACCACGCGATGCGGGAGGTTGGGCGCCAGGCGCTCGGCGAGCGCGGACATCGGCTCGACGGATTCGGGTTCGGTCGCGATGACGAGCTCTGTGATTTGCGGCATCGCCGCAAAGGTTTGAATCGACCAGCCGACCATCGGCACCCCCGCGATTTCGATAAACTGCTTCGGTCGCCCTAACCGCAAGCCGCGTCCCGCGGCGACGATGACCGCGCCCCATCGCACTAGTTCGAGCCTTCGCGTTTCGGGCGCGCAAAGATCATTCGCCCCGCAACTGTTTGGAGCACGCTCGTGACGACGACGTCGGCATCCTCGCCGATCAAGCGGCGCCCGTGCTCGACGACGATCATCGTGCCGTCCTCCAAGTACCCGATGCCTTGATGCCCTTCTTTTCCTTCGCGAATGACCGCGACGTGCAGTTCCTCGCCGGGCAGGACGACCGGCTTGACGGCATTGGCAAGTTCGTTGACGTTGAGTACGGCGACGCCTTCGACGTGCGCGACGCGGTTGAGGTTGTAGTCGTTGGTGACGAGTTTGGCTCCGACTTCGCGTGCCAGCCGAACGAGCCGCGCGTCCACGTTTCCGGGCGCCATGTCGGTGAAATCTCGTTCGCTAATCTCGAGGATCGTCAACTCTTGCAGCCGCGTAAGCACGTCGAAGCCGCGGCGGCCGCGGGTTCGTTTGAGGGGGTCGACGGAGTCGGCGATCGACTGCAGTTCGCGCAAGACGAAGCGCGGAACGATCAGCACGCCGTCGAGAAAACCGCTCTCCAGGATGTCGACGATCCGGCCGTCGACGATCGCCGAAGTGTCCACCAGCTTCGGGGCGACGGCCGCCGAACCGCTCGCCACTCCGCGAGCCACCGGAACGATTCGAGTCTTTGCGCCGATCCGCGCGCCGAGATAGGCGGCGAAGATCGACACGATGAGATAGAGCACGATCGCGATATAGGTTCCGGCCCGGCCGACATCGGAGATCAGCTCGAAGACGATGCCTTTGATCAAAAAGGCGATCAACAAACCGACGACGAGGCCGACGGCGCCGCCCGCAATTTCGGCCGGCGTCAAGCGATCCATCGCGCCTTCAGCCTGGTTGAGCTGACCCTCGAAGAGCGCTTGGGCGAGCGGCGCGATCAGCGCGCCGAGCACCGCGCCCGCGACCGGCGAGCCGATCAAGAAGATCAGCTGCATCGTCTCGCTGGCAAAGTGCGGCGAGAAGACGCTGAAGTACGCCTCGCGGCCCAGCAAGAATCCGGTCACGCCGAAGACCACGATGAACGCGATGCGTAAGACCGTCCCCGATAGATTGTTTGCTATTCGAATGTTATAAAGGCTCCGCAAACGTCGTTGGCAAGAAAACGGCCTCGGCGCGTTAACCGTAGCGTGTCGGCCGTCCGCTCGAGCAATCCCGTAAGTGCAAGATGACTGACGACAGGATCGTAGTCTTCGATCACGTCGATGCCGTAACGCTCTTTGAAATCGGCCAAGCGAACCCCTTGCACGGTTCGCAGAGCGAGCATCATCGCTTCCCCGGCCCGGCGGCGGCCTTCCAGGCGCTCGGCCTCCGATGGAACCGGTCGGCCTTCGAGCGCCGCGGCCAGGTACTCGTCGAGCGATCGCGTGTGCACCCAGCGGACGCCTTCGCGATAGGAGGCGGCCCCGACGCCCAACCCGATGTACTCACCGTTCGCCCAATAGTTCAGGTTGTGCGCGCACTGATGCCCGGGTCGCGCGAAGTTGCTGACTTCGTATTGTTGATAACCCGCCGCTTGCAGCAGATCGATCGCCATGGCGTACAGATCCGCCTCGCGGTCGTCGTCGAAGAAGGCCGCCGGCTCGCGCGCGCGCCACGCCGCGTACGGCGTGTTCTCTTCGACGGTCAGGCCGTAGGCCGAGATATGATCCACCTGCAACCCCACGGCCCGGCGGAGGGAGCGCTCCCAGCTCGCCGGCGTCTGCCCGGGGACGCCGTACATCAAATCGAGCGAGACGGAGTCCATTCCCGCGTTGCGCGCGGCGGCGACGACCTCGCCGACCATTTCGCCGGTGTGCTTGCGCCCGAGCGTGCGAATCTCGTCGGGCTCGAAGGACTGAACGCCGATCGAAAGCCGCCTGATCCCAGCTTTGCGGTAGGCAGCGAGATCGCCATCACGCACTAACTCGGGATTGACTTCGATCGAGCGCTCCGCCGTAACGCCAAAGCGGTCTTCCAGCGCGCCGAGAAGTTGGACGATGTGTTGGCAGTCGTAGGCGTTGGGCGTTCCGCCCCCGAGATAGAGGGTTGCCGCCGCAGCGCGCGGCTCACGCGCGATCTCGCAAGAAAGCGCTTCGAAATACCGGGCCGCCGACGAAGCGCGCAGCGGCCACTTGGCAAAATCACAATACGGGCAGAGATACGCGCAAAACGGCAAGTGGACGTAAACGCCGAGCATCGCGGCGACGGCCCTTACGTGGCCGCGAGTTGCGGGGCGATCAGCTCGCTGATTTTTCCGACGACGTCGTGCTCGACTTCTTCTGCTGCCGCCTTGATGGCATGTTTGATCGCATTTCGACTGGAGCGCCCGTGCGTCACGATGCAGTTTCCCCGAAGGCCGAGCAGCGGCGCGCCGCCGTAGGTTTCGTAGTCGAACTTCCGGCGCAGCCGCTTTAAGGCGGGCGCCAGCAAGTAGGTGCCGATTTTTGTAGCGAGGTTGCCGCCCATCAGCGCATCCTTCATCACGCGCGCAAGGTCGGCAATCATGCCTTCGCCGGTCTTGAGCACGACGTTGCCGACGAATCCGTCGGC
>JABCZE010000035.1 GCA_013289785.1 Vulcanimicrobiota bacterium
GTACCGTTCGTCCACGTCGGCGAGGAAGATATCCGTCGGACTCGCGCAGGTTCCGATGAGATGGTACGGGCGCGGCGCCTCGCGAAGCGATCGTATGAAGTTGTTCGACGGCGCACCGCCCGCGCCGCCGATCTGCACCCTCGTCGCATTGCCCGACGTCAACTCGTCACGCTCCGGTTCCGGCCGCGCACTCGCTCGAAGGCGACGAAGAGCAACTGCTTCCAAAACTCGAACGCAAACGCAGCGCTGACGAAAGGATGATAGAACCACTCTCGGCGCCCGTCTCGCGCCCAGCCGTAGACGGCCGCCGCCGCCGGAAAAACGCAGGTCGCCGCGTAGAACGGCCAAAGATAGGCGCGAAATCGCCGCATTGGATCGGCGGCCTCTAGGCGGTGCCAGACGGGCTGCTCCGTATCGGTTATGCGCTTTCGGATGCGCGGCCCGAACTTCGCAAGAGCGTCCCCAATGCCGTTCACCGTATGGTGCTCGACGTGCGCTTCCGGCACGAACGCGATCTCGCATCCTTGGAGAATGAGCGCTTCGACGGGCGCCACGTCGTCCTCATCGGTACCGGCAGGCTTTGCATAAGGCAAACGCACGGCAAAGGCCTGGGCCAGCGCGATAAGGGGTAGCGGACCGTTGCGAAAATCGTACACGATGTAGCCCGGCTCGCGCCGCTTAACACGGTAGGTTCGGTGGTAGGACGCAGGCGACGCCGCGCCGCCGTAGACGAAGTGGTTGAAGGGGTCGGTAAACGCATTGATGTATCGCGCGGTCGCGCCATCCTGGCGCGTGCTCACGACTGCCGGAAACGCCCCCGTTATGTGGCGATCTGCAAAGGGAAGCGCCAGCCTTGCGAGCACGTGCTCGTCGCCAAATCGGTTATCGGCCGCCGTCACGATCGCAACGTCGCCCGTTGCCATCTCAAGGAGCATTCCGGCACCGGGCTCGGCGCGGCGCATCGGATTGTGGACGACCTTCGCGCCAAAAGATTGCGCGATCGCAACCGTCTCGTCGGTCGAGCCGCCGTCCGCAATCAGCACCTCGACGCATTCCCGAGGGTAGCGTTGGCGCGCAATCGACTCGAGCACGACGGGAAGCCGCGCCGCTTCGTTGAGGGTCGGCAGGATCACGGAAAATCGCACCGTCGGCTCGGTCATTTATATGTCGACTCGCTGGCCGCCCAGACTCGCCGAGCGGAGCGCGGTCTCAATGACGCGCACGACGCCCGCGCCAAAGGTTCCATCCGAGCGCACCTTCGAGCCGTCTCTAATTGCGGCGGCAAAGTCGCTAACGAGTTTTCCGAGCGCTTCGCGGTTGTCGACCAGCGGAACGTGAAGATCTCCCAAACGGTATGAGATCATTTGCTGCTGCAACGTCGTGCTCGACGGGTCCAAGACGACTCCTTTATCGTAAATGTAGATCTTTTCGGTAGGTTCTACGTCGTCCCAAACCGCCATCTTCAAGCTTCCGGAGACCATCGTGCGCCGCACTTTGACCGGTGAGAGCCAACTCAAATGCACGTGCGCCAGACAGCCGCTCGGATACCACATCGTCAGAAACGCGACGTCGGCCGTCTTGGCGTGAACGCAGGCGCCGAGTTGGAGGGCTACCGAGACCGGTAGTTCGTCGAGGACGTAGTTGATGATCGATACGTCGTGCGGTGCGAGATCCCAAGCAACGTTGCTCTCCTGAAAGAGCCCGAGGTTGACGCGCACCGAGTCGATGTAATAGACCTTACCCAAGGCGCCGCTCTCGCGCAGCGCGCGCAGCTTCTCGACCGAACCGGTGTAAAGAAAGGTGTGGTCGGTCATCAGGCAAACGCCGGCGTGGCGCGCGCGTTCGCAAAGCTCTTCGGCATCTCGGAACGTCTCCGCCAGCGGCTTCTCGACCAGAACGTGTTTGCCGGCATCGATCGCGCGGATCGCAAGCTCGCGGTGCGTGCGCGGCGGCGTCGCTAGCGCAACGGCGTCTACTTGCGGATCGGAAAGCGCCGCTTCGATCTCTTCGTGTCCTGCAACCGCTGGGTAGAGCCGCCGCAAGCGGTCCAATCGAGTTCGATCGCGCTCTACGATGCAACGAACCGACCACTCTTCCGAAGCGTAGAAATTTCTAACGAGGTTCGGCCCCCAGTAACCGGCTCCGACTACCGCGACGCCCAGTGGCTTACTTTCCATCAGGGGACTACACTAGCAAGGGGCGGCAGCTCGCAAGGGCATCGACCACGCAGACGATCTGATCGTCCGTAAGCTCGGGAAACATCGGAAGCGAGAGTACTCGCGCGGCGCTTCGCTCCGTGAGCGGAAACGAGCCGGGGCCTAGGCCGAGATCCGCATAGGCGCGCTGCAAATGGATGGGAATCGGATAATGAACGCCGGTGGCAACGCCGCGTTCTCTCAATGCGGCTTGCACGCTATCGCGGTTCTCGACTTCGATGACGTAGAGATGGTAGACGTGGCCCTCATCGTGCAGGTTCACCGGCGCTTCGATGCCGATTTCGCGCAGGAGCCGGTCGTACGCAGCGGCATGATTTCGGCGAGCCGCGTTCCACCCATCGAGGTGGGTGAGCTTTACGTCGAGGACCGCAGCCTGCAGTGAGTCCAGACGACAGTTGTCGCCCTTGACGACGTGCACGTACTTCTTTGCTTGGCCCAAGTCGTGCAGCAGGCGTATCGAGTCGTTCAGACTCGCATCGTTGCAGACGACCGCGCCCGCGTCTCCGTACGCTCCGAGGTTCTTTCCGGGATAGAAACTGAAGCATCCGACATCCCCGAAGCTCCCCGCACGCCCGCCTTTATAGCGCGCGCCGTGCGCCTGGCAGGCATCCTCGATCACGCGCAAGCCGTGACGCCGGGCGAAAGCGAGTATCGGATCCATTGGAACGGCTTGACCGTACAAGTGCACCGGCATGATTGCTTTGGTCCGCGGCGTCACCGCGGATTCGAGCAGCTCCGGATCGATCAGGTATGCACTATCCATCTCGACGAGCACCGGGCTCGCTCCGACTGCCGAAACCGCCAGCGCCGACGCGATGAACGTGTTGGCCGGAATGATGACCTCGTCTCCCGGCCCGATTGCCAAGGCCCGCAAGCCGAGCTCCAGCGCCGCGGTCCCGGATTCGACCCCCACGCAATAGCGGGTGCCGACATAGGTCGCAAAGTGTTCTTCGAAGAGCGCTACGTCGTGGCCGAGAATGAAGCCCGCGCTCTCCATCACCGCCATCATCCGGGGAACGACCTCGTGCGATATCGCGCGAAACTGCGCTTTGAGATCGACAAAAGGAACCGGCTGCGTCATCGTCACTCAAACGCGCTTCGTCGGCTCGCGGACGAGCGCCTTCAGCAAAGAAAGCACGCAAACCACGCCGGCAAGCTCGGCAATTTGCTGTAAGAATGCAGTGATTTGTACCAAGAAGACGTCGTGGGACGTACGATCGGCGAGCATCCAGCCGTTGGCCGCAAGCGCGACGCGAACGTGCGGAAGCACGTGCCATGCGCGCAGCGCAATCCAACCGGGATCGTAGCGCTCGTTTAACCGCACGAGCGCTACCGCGCCGGCGATGCCACGCACGCGATAGAGCCACGGCGCGATCTCGTCAAACGGCAACGCAGCAGTGCGAGCGGCGCCCTGATGAAGCGGAATCGCCGGAAAGAACCGGGACTCCGCCACTAACTCGCAGAGTCCCGCGCACGAGACCGCGTCGATGTTCGGTGGAATCGAGATCCACGTAAACGCGCCGGGGCCGCCAACCAGCGCACGGCCGTCCGAGGCCGTCAATTGTCCGCGTACGTAGGCGAGTAGCCACGTACCCGGCGTGACGGGAGTTGACCGCCTGGAGAGGGTGAGCACGCCGCCGATGCCTTGGGCAAGCGCCGGCACTCGAGCAAATGCGAGGCGCGCATCGATCCACGCCACCGCGGGGTCGATCGAATCGCTCGGACCGCGCAACGGAATAACGCCCGCAGAGCCCAGCGCATCGCCGAAGAAGATGTCGCACGGTTGCAAGCCATCGACTGACGCGACGATGCGCGCATTGGTGCACGCCGAGATCAACGGCGCCGCACCGGCGAGGTCGGTGCTCCCTTGGGCCGCGGGTTGCAGCCGTGTCCCCAATGACGGCGCTGCTAGACCGATCTCTCCGTTTGACCGCGACACCAGCCAGGGGCGAGCGACGATCCGGCTGACGCCGAGGGCACGCAAGGCTGCCGAATTGCCGTTCTGCTCGTACTGCGCCAGCGCCATGTCAACCGGGTAGGCCGGAAGATACTCGTTGAGAGCGGCGACGTGACCGGGGTATGCAATCGCGTCGGGGTCCGCCCCGTCGCCGCCGCCGGCGCGCAACTGCAAGGGTTGAAAAGCCGGTAGCAGCGCCACTCGAGAAAAGGGGGGCGCCGCAACGACCGGGTGCGGATAGGTTTGCGCTCCGACCCAGAAATCGCTCGGCGGATGGATCAACCAGGTTATCGGTAAGACGGCACCCGCGAGCAACGCGAGATACCCAAGCGCTTTCGTCCGGCCGGTTCCAGCCGATGCGAGCGCGATCAGGAGCGCCGCGAAGACGCCACCGAAATCGTACAATTCGCGAAAGACGCCGCTCTCCGGAATCGAGCGAACCGTCCATTCATATGCGGCGTCAAGCGGGCCGTGAACGCCCAGCGCGCAGAGATAGACCAATCCGGCCGCTGCCGCTGCCCATCTGACCGCCCGCCGCCGCCGTCCGGCGAGAACCCCGGCGAGAGCCAGCGCGCAGAGCGTCCAAATTGCAACCTGCGCCGCAAGGCCCAGCCGGTCGGCATATCCCGGGAAGTAGCCGCCCAACGAGAGCAGCGCAACGGGGGAGAGCGATTGGTTTGCCTGCCATTGCACGCTGTAGGGAGTTTGTAACAGCGCGCCGCGATCGGCGATGAGACCGACCGCCGTCGGTAGTGCCGCGATCGCGGCGACGCCGATCGGCAGCCATTTCTTGGTCACCAACGCAAACGCAATCGCCGCGGCCGTCGCCACGATGAACAACTGCAGTTGCGCTTCGATTAATGTCAGCCACAGCGCCAGACGCACCGGCGATGCGTCGCGGCCCCGCAGCATTTCGGCTAGCAGACCGATGAGGCCACCGTACGCCAGCACCATGACGAGATGCCCGGCAACGACTTCGTTATAGACCCACGGATTAAAGAGCGCAAGAAGGCCCGCGCCGGCCGCGGCCGGCACGGCATTACCCAGCCGTGACGCAATATTCGCCGCGGCACGCGTGATGCAGTAGCCCGTCGCGAACGCCAACAATGCCAAAGCGATCAGCGGACCCGCCACCCACATCGTAGCGGTAAGCGGAAGCGCGATGAGGTACGTCGTCGGATGGGTGTTGGCGACACCAAATCCAACGGGCAGCCAGCCGCCGATCGACTCGTTGAAGAACGACGGAACGGCGAGCCGGTCGATCGGCCAGTTCCAGTCGTGGCGCAGCGTTGGAGTTCCTTTGGCGACGACGAACGCGGCGAACGCGAATGCGGCCGCTATCGCGCCGCCCTTCACCGTGGATTCGAAATCGAAGTCGCGCGCCGGGAAGCGGCGACGAGACTGATTCGATTTTCGACTGCAACTCCAACGGTGGCGACGACCATGGCGAGGTACGCGCCAAAAGCCAAGGTGTCGCCGTTTTGCGGCCACAGTGCCGCAACGAGCAGCGCTCCCGCGCAGGCCCAAGCGGCGTAGCCGGTCGTTCGCTCGAATATTCTGGTCGGACCGCCCTTAAAAGCCGCCATCACGAATGGCCAGAAGCCGGTCTTCCGTAACAGCGATACCGTGAGGGAGATCGCGGCGACGACGACCACCCAACAAGCAGCTTCCACTACGACGGCCCTCATCTCAACGGGCAGCACGGTCGCAAGCAGTAGTGTGACGACGGCAACGAGCACGGCGTAGCGCGTAAGAGCGGCCGGAACGCTGCCGGCGGCGAGCGCGAGGTGCACTGCCCGAAAGATACCGGCCCCAGAGAGCGCTAAAAGCGCGGTGAACGCGGCGCAAGCAAGAAACGCGAACACTTCAGCTCCGGGTTGCCCGGCGAGAGCAGCCCCGGCAAGGAGGACGATGCCTACGAGAACCACCGACAGCAAAGCCGTAGGAAAGTTGACGACCAAAGGCCGCTTTTGCTGCGTGGCAGTCGCGCCGCCGGAGACGAAGTGTAGCGCCGCCAGCGTTACGGCCGCAAAGATTACGGCGAGATATGCCGTGGTCGCCAGGCGTTCGGCATCCGTATCCGGGAGCAAGTTCGAACCGACGAGCGCGACGGTCGCCGTTGCGATCGTATAGCGAAGGGCGCGCCGGAGCGCCGACACGGCGGACGATTCCATCATGGATTCGACGGGCGCAGCGGCCAGAGCTCGGGCTTAAACGCCAGCACGGTCAATAAGACGAGAGCGATCAACGAGATGATCCCGGCGATGAGGAAGTATCGCTGGCCGGCGAATCGCAAAGCAATCGTTCCGCCCTGAGGAAGCGCCGGCACGATCCATCCGTTGGAAACGCCGTTGACGATGACGTGGTTGAGCAGCTTGCCGTTGACCGTCGCTTGCCACTCGGGATGGAACGCATCGCCGAATACCAATAGGAAGGACGCGGCATTGGCATTTACGGGTACGGTCACGTCAACGGCGGTAGGCGAGCGCCGCTCCCAGGCAAGCCCAAACGGTCGCGTCGTCGGTAGCGTCACCGGTTCCATGCTCAAGAGCCCGATCTTCACCTCCGGGTCGGCGCTTTTCACCGAATGCACACCGCGGGAGAGAAAAACCGGTTGCGTGACGCGCTTGCCGTCGACTTTGACCGGCAGCGACGTCAATGACTGCGGGTTGCGCAGCGAGCGTGCCGGCATTGCATGCAAGTTATAGTACAGGCCCGACACCTTCAGACGCGTGTTTCGCGAAACGAACCAAATGCCAAGCACGCGCTGATATCCGTCGTACCAGCCGTTCGGGAACGCGTGCATGAAGTTGATGTCGAAGCCTCCCTGCTGCGGAAGCGGGAAGAGCCGATAGGTCACGCCGCCGCCGACGCCCAGCGCGACTGCGAGCCACGGATTGCCGCCTCCGCTCGACACCACCGTGCCGACGAGATCCGGATCGCCGGCGAGTCCGCCGGGTGGGCCGGCGACCGCCTGCGCGCTAAACGCGCCATCACGCCGGGCCGGCGGTGCTCCGGGCGCGGGACCGATCTTCGTGAACGAGAGATCCGGCGCTACGGCCGCCGAAATAACTCCCGCGCCCAAGTCGCCGCGCTCGCCAGTCGCCGACTTAAAGAGGAAAGCAACGTCGTTCCAGCCCGGTCGTAGAGCAAGGTCTACCGTGACCGGCACGGGTGCCGGACCCTGGAGCTGATCGGTCGTGTCGTATTCCTGCGCGCCGGCATTCCCACCGGAGAGCGCTATCGTCCGTTGCACGCTGCCGTTAACCGCAAGGCTTAAAACGCTACCAACCTGGAGCCGGCTGATTTTGACCGCAGCCCGGGCGACGACGTTGCCGGAGCCTGGAACGAAGACGCGCACGTGAGCGCTGCGAGCGAAGAGAAACCACGACTCAGGGTCGCCTCGCTGCCAATCATAGATCGCCGGATCGTTGTGGTACCACGAGGCCGGCATGAGTATCGCCGACGTTCCAACGACGCCTTTGTCGGAAATGTAGGGAAGCGTGTTCGAGAGGTTTTCCGCAAACGTTCCATGATACGAGGCGCCCTTCTCGACCCGCGTCGCAGCTAACCCGTCGGGACCGAACGGACCGACTGCGCTCGCTTGGATTCGGTATCTCCCTGCGGAGGGCAGCGTCACGGTCGTATTGAGGGCGTAAACCGATTTGGCGACGGCAGCGTTTTGCGGAAGGGCTTGCACGAGGGCCGCAATGCGCCCTCGCCAATCCCGCAGATCGTCCGCCCTCACGAGCGCGACGTCCAAGTCCTGATCGATGTAGCCGTCGGAAACGGCGTGGCGCCCTGCCGAAAGCGTAATCTCTCCGTATTGCGTCCAGTCACCCGTACCTTGCGGAGTAAAATTCTTGTCGTCTACGGAGAGCGTCTGCGGCGGATCCTGTGCGAAGAGCAGCGACTCGTCCCGTGCAAAGACGTCGTATACTCCGCCCGTCTTTACTTCGAAGGGAATCGACCAGTCGGCGGCCACCGACGACGGGTGGACTCGAACGCCGTGGATCAAGGCCTCGTTGACGGCCAGGTCGCGGGCTTGCTCCGCCGATTCGGGCAGGATCGGAGAGAGCGCAAGCATCGCGGAAGAAAACTCGTCGGCGGAACGCGCTTGCGGATCGAAGCGAGCCTGGCCGCGCGCCATCGCCGCAATGTTTCCCAGATAGCCATCTGAAAAGGTCGGATCGGTTCCAACTACCGGATGGCTGACGCCGTAAACGAGCGGCAGCGCACCCCTCAAATGATAGACGTGCAACGGCCCATCCGAACGTACGGGTACGGCGCCGAGAACGCGGTGGAGGAGATCGTGCGTCAAGGTCGTCGTGTTGAATCGCCACTCGTCGGGCGAGCTGAAGTCGATCACCGGAATAAAATCGTCGCGCTGCAAGAACGTGTCGACGCCAAGCACGCGAAACATGTCGGCCGCAAATGGTTGGCCTTCGCGCGTCCCGCGATAGGCCCGGCGCACCCAGAGGTCCGTCCCCTCTGAAGGCTCGCTCCCCAGCAGTCCGTAGATCATCGGACGGTCTACCAGCGAGTTCTCGATGTAGAACTGCGGATTTCCCCAATCGAACTGTTCGAGAAACTGCGTCGGGAAGAGCGCAACCCGATGGCGATCGTCGTTGCCCACCAGCGCGTTTTCGCGGTACTCCCAGGCGGGAATCACCGTGCCGGGATAGTTCATCTTCAGAATCAGGACCGGAATGAAAATAACGATCGGCATGGCGACGAGCAAACCGCCGGCGACCGCCGGGAGCCAGGCGAAGCGTTCTCGTCGCGACGCAGTGCGCGCGGGAACCTGTTCGCGCAGCCAGCTCAGAAGCGCGAAGGATGCCAGCCCGTAAAGCCCGCTGATCCCGAACTCCACGCCGGCCACCCATTTATACGAAAACCGGAACATCTGAAAGCCGGGAAAGTACCGGTAGAAAGCATCGTAGATCGGCGTCGTGACGGCGTCTCCGAGCGCATCGTGGTAGTAGCCGACGACGATTGGAACCGAAACGATGGTAACGATCAGAAAGTAGAGCGTAATCGGCCGTTGGTTGCGCGCAAACGCGACCCCGCCGAGCGCGACGATCGGCACGAACCAGAGTAGCCCGCTGAAAAGACCCTGTGCGTAGGGCGCCGCCCACGGGAAGTATGGCCGGCCCGAAAATGAGACGAACGTCGCCCAATGTCCCAGGCCGCGAAGAACGTTTTCGAACGACGTCGCGGCGTTGTGCAGCGACGGCGCTTCGCTCAGGACGCCGTTAAGCCAAACGTTCCTGAAGTAGTCGCCGAACGGCACGATCCAGTAGAGATTGATCAGCAACGCCGCAACGCAAGCGGCGGCGATGAACGGAATCGAGCGCCTTATCACCGTGCCCGGTTCGGGGCTCAGCGCCAGGGTAACGACGACGAAGATGGCCAGCAAAATGACGTTGATTGCAACCAACGGCGGATTGATGCCGCCGCCGACGAACACGAGCAACGCGATGCCAAGTGCCGCGGGCCACGGGTTCATCTCGCCGCGCAACGCACGCGCCGTAATGCCCACCATTGCCGGCAGCGTGCCGTACGTGAGCAGCCAGACGATCTGCGCTTGCGAGTTCAGCGCGACGTACATATTGAATAGGTAGGCGACCGAGCCGGCGATGCGCGAG